>DASRJR010000531.1:0-6834 GCA_035649395.1 Vicinamibacterales bacterium | reverse complement strand
ACACGGTTTTGTGGATTGTGCAGGCCCTCCTGGCAGCGCTGTTCCTGTTTGCGGGCGTGATGAAGCTGATCCTCCCGATCGAAGCGATGGCCGGCCCGGTCGATCTGCCCGGACCATTCCTCCGGTTCATCGGCGTGGTGGAGACCCTTGGTGCCCTTGGCCTGATCCTGCCCGGACTCTTCAAGGTTCGTCCCGTCCTGACGCCGCTGGCCGCCGCGGGGCTGGTGGTCATCATGGCGGGGGCGACGGTCATCACCGCAATGGGTGGTCAGATTGCCCCGGCGCTGGTCCCCCTGACGGTCGGTCTACTCGCATCGTCCGTCGCGTATGGGCGCCGCCGCGGCCGCGCTGAAACGTGGGCAGTGTAGGCCGGGCCTTCCAGGCCCGGCGCAAAGGCGCTGCGTTTGGCAGGTTTGGTGGCCACAATGTCCTTGTCTATGAGGCGCGACCCGCGCAAAGCTCTGCACCATGGGGAATCTCATGACTGACTTCCGGCTCGCCGTGCGATCCCTCGGGAGAGCGAAGGGCCTCACGCTCACCGTAGTGCTGACGCTGGCGCTCGGCATCGGCGCCAACGCCGCGATCTTCAGCGTCGTGCGCGGCGTGCTGCTGAAGCCGCTCGTCAACCGCGATGAGGACCGGCTGATCTACATCCGGCAGAGCGCGCCTGGCCTCAACGTCGAGAACAGCGTGTTTTCAGTGCCGGAGATTCATGACCTGCGCGCCCGCGTGAAGTCGATCAGCGCGTTCGGCGACTTCTCCACGATCGGGTTCACGATGGTCGGCCTCGGTGAGCCGCGCGTGGTCATCGCCGGCGTTGTCGGCGGGTCGTACTTCGACGTGGTGGGACTGCGTCCTGTCATCGGACGTCTTGTCGGACCTTCGGATGACGGGCCGAACGCGGCAGGGGTCGTTGTCCTGACGCATCGCTTCTGGACCGAATCGCTCAAGAGCGACCCCTCGGTCATCGGCAAGGTCGTCCGGCTCGACTCGCGCGTGGCGACGATCATCGGCGTGCTCGAGCCGTCGGTGCCTTATCCGGCGCAGACAGAAATCATTGCGAACGTCGTGACGAGCCCTCATCACATGTCGGCAACGATGGTGACCGGCCGCGTGCATCGCATGACGGAGCTGTTCGGACGCCTCTCGCCGGGCGAGACGCTCGACGCTGCGCGCGCCGAGCTGCAGGCCGTCCACGGCGCCATTCTGCGCGAGCACCCGGAGGCCTATTCGCCGAAGTCGAATTTCCGAATCAACGCGGTGATGCTGCGCGATCAGATCACGTCCGGCGCGCGCACGGTGCTGCTCGTGCTGCTGGCCTCGTCGGCTCTCGTATTCATCATCGCGTGCTCGAACGTTGCCAACTTGATCCTCGCGCGGTCGGTGCGCCGCGAAGGCGAACTGGCGATCCGCGCGGCGCTCGGGGCCAAGACATGGGCGCTTCGTCGCACGCTGTTGGCCGAGAGCCTGGTGCTCTGCGGCGCCGGCGCCGTGCTTGGCGTCGTGCTCGCCCGTCCGATGGTGAGCGTGCTGACCCGCTACGCCGCGCGCTTCTCGGTTCGCGCACTTGACGTCACGATCGACGCGAGCTTGTTGTGGGTCGGCGTCGGCCTCGCGCTGGTCGCCGCTGTGCTGCTGGCATTCGTGCCGAAGTTGCCCTCCTCTGACGCGACGCATGGCATCGGGCTGTCCAATGGCACGACGCGAACCACGCCGGGCACGAATCGCCGCTTGCGCGCGTTTGCCGTGACGCAGATCGCCGCGTCGTTCGTCCTCCTCGCGGGCGCCGGCATGCTGCTGACGACGCTCATCGCGCTGCAGTCGGTCGCCACGGGATTCCACATGGGCAATGTGCTGGCCCTCAACGTGCCCGTCGTCGCCGGTGGCCGCACGCCGGATCAGGTCAGTGCGTTCTATCGCGAGGCGCTGCGACAAATCGGCGAGCTGCCCGGCGTCGAGCACGTGTCCGTCGGCACGTCCGTCCCGTGGCGCGACAACGGCAATTTCGGCGCCGGCTTCCAATTCTCGACGCCGGGCTATCAACGCGCCGACGGCGAAGAGGATCCGCGTGGACGCTATCGGACGATCTCGCCGGGGTTCTTCGCGTCGCTCGGCGTTCCGCTGATTGCAGGCCGCGACTTCAACGACGCCGACCGCCGCGACAGCGAGCGTGTGGTGATCGTCAGCCAATCGCTGGCGCAACGGATGTTCCCGAACCAGGACGCGCTCAATCGCAGCGTGATGTGGACCGATCCGGTGATGAAGTTCATCAACGTCAGTCCCGAGCCGCGACGGATTGTCGGCGTGGTCGCAGACGTGGACGACGAGAACATCGTGCCTGGACCGGCGGTCGTGGTCTATCACCCGATGGGACAGGGCATGGGCGGCGGCCGGCTGTTCGTGCACACACGGACCGACCCGTACGCACTCGTGCCATCCATCACCCGCATCATTCGAACGCTCCATGCGGATCAGCCTGTCGAAGGGGCCGCGACGCTCGAGGACGTGCGCGCGGAGGTGCTCGCACCACAACGGCTGAACGCGCTCGTCTTCGGCGGCTTCGCCGGCGTCGCGCTGATGATCGCGATCGTCGGTGTCGCCGGTGTGCTGGCGTTCTCCGTCAGCGCGCGGACACGCGAATTCGGGATTCGGCTCGCCGTCGGCTCGGCGCCGCGACATCTGCTGACCGGAGTGCTGCGAGAAGGCGGGACGATCGCTGGCGTGGGCGTCGTAGTCGGCACGCTCGGCGGATTGGCGCTCGCACGATTCGCCGGCAGCCTGATCGAAGACGTTCGCCTGCCCGGCGCGCTGACGATGATCGCCGCTGCCGCGATTCTCGTGGCCGCCGCGATGCTGGCGTCGCTGATCCCCGCGGCACGCGCTGCCCGCGTCGACGTCGTCGACGCGTTGAGACCTGAATAATGGGTGGGGTCCGGCTTTAGCCGGACCATGCGGTCCGCCTAAAGGCGGACCCCACGGACTACGCCGCCGACTCCGTGGACTGCGAGTCTTTCCAGCGAAACTCGAGCACCAGACCACTGACATTCATCACGTCGCCTTGCTCCAGGTGATGACGTCCGGTCAGCGGTGCATCGTTGATCGTCGTCTTGCCGCCCATTGGCGTGGCGACGTAGCCGTCACTGCTGCGCGCAATCGCGACGGCAACCGCCGGCTTGAACCACCCGTGCAGGCGCACGTGCGCCTGGCTCGAGCTGCCGATGAACGAGGTCTGGGCCGTGAGATCGTAGTGGCGCTCGTCTGCAATGCCGGCGATGACGTGCAACACCCCGGTTCGCGCCGTCGGCTTCGGCACGCGCGCTTTGACGGGCCGTCTCTCTCCGGAGTCGCTCCAGTCCTGCAACTCCGGCGGCACCGGATGATCGACCGGCATCGCATCATCGAAGAACAGATGATGCTTCCCGACGAGGACGACGTCGCCGTGACTCAACACGTGCCGCAGGATCGGCTGATCGTTCACGAAGGTGCCGCTGGTGCTGTTCAGATCCTCGAGCACGACATCAACGCCTTCGATCGTCACGCACGCGTGATTGCCGGAAACCGCGGGGTGGTCGATGACGATCGCGTTATCGGGGGAGCGTCCGATCGTGAGGGGCGAGCGCACGGCGTAGTCGGTCAGCATCCGCCCTTCGAACTGAAGGATCAGCTTCGGCATCAGCAACGGAGACTTACAAGGAGTGCGCCGCCGGCGCCTGCCGGCACGTCGCCAGTAAGTGGCTCGCCACGGACGACATGCACGCGCCAGCGGTGGCGCGTGCACGGCCGGCGCGTGTCGCGTCTGTTCGATTCTTGAGCGGCGATTACAGAACTGACGCCGTCTATTTCGCGCGATACATCACGCGCCAGATCGTGCCCTTCTGGCTGTCGCTGATGTAGAGCGATCCATCGGGCGCCTGTTCGACGCCATCGGGACGCGCCACGGCGTCGTTGGGTTGCATCAGCGGTTCCTTGCCGGCGAAGTTCTGCGCGAACACCTCGAACATGCCCGAGGCCTGGCCCTTGCCGAACGGCTGGAACGTCACGTTATAACCCGCCTGCGGCATCGGCGACCGATTCCACGAGCCGTGGAAGGCGATGAATGCGCCGCCGCGATACTTCGCGGGAAACTGAGTGCCCGTGTAGAACATGATGTCGACCGGCGCCCAGTGCGCCGGATAGGCCGCAACAGGATTCGTGAACTCCTTGCAGCGTCCCACCTGCTTTCCATCACCGCCGTACTCGGGGTTCAGGACGAAACTCTTCATCGTGTAGTCGTAAAAGCAGTACGGCCAGCCGAAGTTCTCGCCACCTTTGCTCGCGCGGAACAAGGCTTCGGCAGGGCGCTCCGCGTTGTCCTTCGCGGTGAAGGCGTTCGGCCAGAACGTGTCGAGCTGATCGCGATTGTGCATCGCGATGTAGAGCGCGTTGTCGTGCCAGGTGATCGCCGGCATCTGTCGCAAGCCGGTGGCGAAGCGCGTGCCGCTGTCCGCCGTCTGTCCGAGCTTGTTCTCGTCGAATTTCCAGATGCCGGCGTGCTTCTCCAGCAACGGGCACGGGTCCTGTCCCTTCACGCCCGGACGGCGATCGGGGTTCTGACACGCGTTGGACGGTGCACCGATGTTGATGTACAGCGACCCACGGCCGTCGAACGCGATCCCCTTGTCTTCGTGTTGGCGATCGCTGGGCAGCCCGGTGACGATCACTTCGGGCATCCCCGTCGGCTTCAGTTGACCGGCCGTCATCTTGATCCGCTCGATGGTGGTCGGGTGCGCCAGATAGAGATACCCGTTGTGCAGCGCGATGCCGGTCGTGCTCGCGCCCGAGACCATCTCCTTCACCTCGAAGCGCCCGTTCTTGTCGGCATCTTTCAGCGCGACGAATCCACCGCCACCCGTGCCGGGACTGCCGGGGCCGCCGCGCGCCATCAACGCCACATACAGGTCGCCGTTGGGCGCGGCCGTCATGTGCCGCGCGATGCCGAGATCGTTCGCGGCGACGAACGCACAGAACCCGTCGGGCAGCGCGATGCCGCCATTGCCGGGATCGCACATTGGCTGCGATTGACCATGCAGGATGGCGAACGTCGTGATGATGCTTAGTGCAAGCGCGGCAATACGCGCACGTGTTCTCGGCAAAGCCATCTGGGAATCCTCTCAACCCTGCATTGTAGCAACGCGCGCCTGACTCCTGGCCCAGGGCTGAATCCTGATTCCTGACTCCTGATTCCTGTCACCGTGGCAGCGTGTACGACGTCCGGTTGTACACGCGGACGTCTCGGCGGGTGGTTCTCACCTCGATGCGCCGCGTACGGCGACTGGTGTCAGCGTTGTTCGAGTAGTAGCCGAGCACGTAGTAGTCGCTCGTATCCGCGTCGATCCGCCGGAACGCGGCGTCGAAATCGTTCATGTTGACGACGGCGAGGCCGCCGGTGCCATCGGCCATGACCCGCAGGCTGTCCTGCGAATCGCGCACGAACGCCAGCCACTCCTGCGTCTTGATCGGCTGGTCGACATCAGGGCCGGCCACGAGCCCACGCGGATCGATCGTATACAGCGTCGCATTCGCGCGATTGGCGGCGGAGATGATCTCCGCCAGCTCCTGTACGAGATCGCCCTCGGAGAGCAGCTGGCCACTCTGCTCGGCGCGCACGAACGGATCGTTCTTCAAGTCGGCCACGTCGACACCGGCGCGCCGCGCCTGCTCGTCCAGCCGCGAGTCTTCGAATGGATTGAAATCGTATCCACTGCTCAGATACAGGACGGCTTTTCGTCGCTGATGGACCGTCTCGAGGTTTCGCAGCAGCTCCCGCACCGTGGAGAACGCGACGTGTGCGCGATGACGCAGTTCGGTCGGCCCGCGGGCGCTGCTCAATCCCTGGATGATCTCGGTTGGCGTGAGCGCCTCGCCTTTCATTCGAGCGATCGCCGACTCGAGGACCTGACGGTCGTAGGTGAGCGGCTCGGAGATGGACGAGGTCCCTGTGGAGACGATGCCGAACATGTCGCCGTCGTGAATCAGGTTGCGCAGCATGCGCGACATCAGATCGCGCACGCGTCCGGTGCTGCCGAAGTCCAGATGCAGATCGTCGAGGACGATCACGAAGATGCGTCCCGACGCATCGCTGCGGGGACGGCTCGGCGGCAGCACGAGACCTTCACGTGGCAACGGCGTCGGGCGCATCAGGTCACGGACCTGTCCGCCGTGGGTCAGTGTCAGCCACGCCACGTCCTGTTTGATGCCGTCCTCGTAGACCTCGAACTCGCCCGGCTGCAAATCGGCAACGAACCGGTCGCGCGTATCGCGGGCGATCAGATCCGTTTGGACCAGATCGACCCTGACCTTGAACGGCGACGGTTTCTGATCGCCTTGGGCGTGGAGAGTCACGCACAGGAGGACGGCGGCGCACGCGGGGAGAGTGGGGGTGATTCGCTCGTGGCTCCCGCCGGGCCTGCAAGGCCCGGCCTACACTGCCCCGTTAGACGCGGGGGCGGTCGCAATTGGCGGGAACGTTCGTTCGGAGCATAATCGGCACGCATGAAACCTTCCCTCTGCGCCGTCATCCTCGCCCTGCTTGTCCTCCCGACCACCGCGGCCGGTCCGTCCGGCAAGCCCGAGGAGGTGGGACTGTCGACCGAACGCCTTCAGCGTGTGACCCAGATGCTGAAGCGCCGCATCGATGCCGGCGATCTGGCCGGGGCGGTGACTGCCGTCGCACGACGCGGCCGAGTGGTGCACCTCGTCGCGCAGGGCGTCGTGGACCTCGAATCGAAGCAGCCGATGACAACCGGCAACATGTTTCGCATCGCCTCGATGACCAAGCCGGTCGTCGGCGTCGGC
>DASRJR010000530.1:0-3274 GCA_035649395.1 Vicinamibacterales bacterium | reverse complement strand
GCGTATGCCCGACCCGAGGATCGGTCGCGAGCGCTCGCGGCGGGTTTCCACGCGCACATCGCCAAACCAGTCGAGCCCGACGCCCTCGTGACGGCGTTGCGCACCGTGCTGCTGTCGACCGGGTGAATCGCGCCGCCGCCGACCCGCTCACACGACTGCGGTGCGGAGGCACGAACTGTGCAACGAACGATTGCGGCTGGTGCTCGAATCCGGTGAGTGGCTCGGTCATGATTGGGGACTGACTCGTCCGCCGAGTAGGGTAGCCAGACTCATCGATCGGGGGGAGCCCAGATGGCCGCTCCAAGTCCACAACCGCCGCCGATTCCGCGCGATCCGCTTCCACCAGACTCGCCACCGAACAAGACGCCACTCAAACCATGGCGGACCGAAGGCCTTCCGAAACCCACGCCGCCGTCGCGGCGGCCACGCTGGTCGATGGCGCTCGTGTGGCTGGTCGGGTACCTCGTGCTGTTTGGCGTGCTCACCATACAGGATCGACTCTCCGGTCCGCAGCTGCTGCCATATACCGAATTCAAGACCCAGGTCGCGGGCAAGAACATCGCCGAAGTCTTCTCGCGCGGCGACTCGATCGAGGGGCAGTTGAAGCGGGCCGTTCCGATTCCGGGCGCGAAGGATCGCACCTACCAGCAGTTCACCACCGAGCGTCCCACTTTTGCCAGCGACGACCTGCTGACGGAGTTGGCCGACGGCGGAGCGACGGTGCGTGCGACGCCGATCGTCCAGCAGCGCGGCTTCTTGACGAACTTGCTGATTTCGCTGGCGCCGATTCTCCTGCTCGTTGGGTTTTACGTGTGGATGTTCAAGCGTCAGCAGGGCGCCATGGGAGGGCTGCTCGGGGCTGGAACACAGAAGCGTGTCGATCCAGAAACCGTCCGCGTGACCTTCGATGATGTCGCAGGCATCGACGAAGTCGAAGCGGAGATCAACGAGGTCGTCGACTTCCTCAAAGACCCGGAGAAGTACCGGCGAGTGGGGGCGCGTGCGCCGAAGGGAGTGCTGCTGGCTGGGGCGCCGGGAACCGGTAAGACGCTGCTCGCGCGCGCCACGGCCGGCGAAGCGAAAGTCCCCTTCTTCAGCGCCAGCGCCTCGGAGTTCATCGAGATGATCGTCGGTGTCGGCGCCAGCCGCGTGCGCGAGCTGTTTGCCGAGGCGCGCAAGGTCGCGCCCGCCATCATCTTCATCGACGAGATCGACACCATCGGCCGTGCCCGCGGCGGTGCGCGCGCCTTCGGCGGTCATGACGAGCGCGAGCAGACGCTCAATCAGATCCTGACCGAGATGGACGGGTTCTCCGGCCATGAGGGCGTGGTGGTCCTCGCGGCCACGAACCGGCCCGATGTGCTCGATCCAGCGCTGCTTCGCCCAGGACGGTTCGACCGCCAGATCATCGTGCATCCGCCGGACCTGAAAGGGCGCGTCGAGATCCTCAAGGTTCACACGCGAAAGATTCCGCTGGCGAACGACGCCGACCTCGAACGCCTCGCCGCGGCGACGCCTGGGATGACGGGTGCCGACCTCGCCAATCTGGTCAACGAAGCGGCCCTGCTCGCGGCGCGGCGCAAACAAGATGTGGTGCACCAACGCGATCTCACCGATGCGCTCGAGAAGGTGCAGCTTGGTGCGGCGCGAAACGTCGTGATTCCGGACGCGGAGCGCCGCCGAACGGCCTACCACGAAGCCGGCCACGCGCTGATCGGCATGCTGCAGCCCGGCGCCGATCCCGTGCGGAAGGTCTCGATCGTTCCCCGCGGCCGCGCCTTGGGCGTCACGTTGTCCACGCCGGAATCGGACCGATACGGCTACGACGCCAACTACCTTCGCGGACGTATCATCGGTGCGCTCGGAGGCATGGCCGCCGAGCAGGAGGTCTTCAATATCGTCACCACGGGCGCTGAGAACGATCTCGAGATGGTCACTCGTATCGCCCGCTCGATGGTCGGCCGATGGGGCATGTCACCACGCATCGGGACGCTGTCCGTGCTGCCGCCCGAGGGCGATCCGCGCATGGCGGGCGTGTCCGATGGTTTGCTCGATGCCGTCGATGAAGAAGTTCGTCGCATCACGGACGAGTGCTATGACGAAGCGCGGCGACTGCTTCGCGAGAATCGCGACAAGCTGGACGCGATCGTCGCTCAGCTGCTGATTCACGAAAGCCTCGACGAGGCGGAGATCTATGCCGCGGCCGGGATCGAGCGTCCTCCGGTGACACCGAGGCCCGCGCCGGTTCCCGCGTAACGAAGAGAGGACACGACTGCCATGAACGACGAGCAGCACGCCGAAGGCGTCGTCATCGTCGGCGGCGACGCCAACGGGTTTGCCCAGGACGTCAGTGCTGGAGGGCACCGCTTCGTCAGTGACGAGCCCGAGTCGGCCGGCGGCACCGACCGCGGCCCGTCGCCGTACGATTTGCTCCTGGCTGCGCTCGGCTCGTGCACGTCGATGACCATCGCGATGTATGCCCGGCGAAAGCACTGGCCACTCGAGCGCGTGTCCGTTCGTCTTCGCCACTCGCGCGTCCACGCCGAGGATTGTGCCGTGTGTGACGAGAGCGAGGCCAAGCTCACGGTCATCGAACGCGATATCGATCTCGTGGGCGCGCTCGACGATGACAAGCGTGCGCGACTGTTGGAGATCGCCAATCGCTGTCCTGTCCACCGCACGTTGACGTCCAGGATCGACATTCGAACCAGATTGGAATAGAGGAACATCCAGTATGCATTCACGACGAGTACTCACCCTGGCGGTCCTGGTCGTCACCGTTTCGATGGGAGTGACGCCAGCCACCCAGCAGAGCGCGTCGCCGAAGCTCGTCGCCTACAAGTCGGAAGCGGCGACGAGCATCGACAGCATGTACGACCTGGCGCAGCAGATGGTCGACTCGGTGTTCAGCTTCAGCGAGCTGGGCTTTCAGGAATTCGAGACGCAGCGGTATCTGACCGGCATCCTCGAAAAAGAAGGCTTCACCATCCAGCGCGGAGTGGCCGGTATCCCGACCGCGTGGACGGCTCGATTCGGATCGGGCAAGCCGGTGATCGCGCTGGGGTCCGACGTCGATTGCATTCCACAGGCGTCGCAGAAGCCTGGCGTGGCGTACCGCGCGCCGATCATCGATGGTGCGCCGGGACACGGTGAAGGCCACAACTCC
Organism: Vicinamibacterales bacterium; assembly: GCA_035649395.1. Taxonomy (GTDB): domain Bacteria; phylum Acidobacteriota; class Vicinamibacteria; order Vicinamibacterales; family UBA2999; genus Gp6-AA40. The sequence continues at coordinate 108 of DASRJR010000530.1, read as the reverse complement.
GGCGTACCGCTCAACATCGTCGCGGCGATTGCGGTGAAGCGCATCATGCAGCGCGACAAGCTGCCGGGCACGCTGGTCCTGTGGCCTGGCGTGGCGGAGGAGCAGCTC
>DASRJR010000529.1:0-3942 GCA_035649395.1 Vicinamibacterales bacterium | reverse complement strand
CGTGGTTCCCCCGACCGTGCCGGTCTCAGGTGTGGCCAACGCCGCGGCGCCAACGACGCCTATTTGAGGCTGGTCGCTCAATCTGAAGGCGCCGGCGTCCACGAAGGCCCCCACCTGGAGCGTGCGACTCACCTGCATCGTAAGACGCAGCGTCGGCGTGATCGTACCTGAAGAACTGTTCCGGGCCGGACGACTGAAATCGGGGTCGTACGTCCACTTGGTCGGGTCCCCGGCGTTCTTGTTGAAGAACACACCCGGGACATCGTTCCCGCTTCCTGCGTATCGTGTCGCGTAGAAGAACCAGAGCCGATCTTTGACGATGGGTCCGCCGTCCATCAGGCTCGCGTCCCACTGATAATTCGTTTTCGCCGGCGTGCGCAGGCCTGCGTCACGCAGCTTTTGCGTGTAGTTGCTCCCCTGCATCGATCCGGTCAGGCCGGATGCCTGGAACCGCTGCGAGAACGTATTGCTTCCGGTGCGTGGAATGAGGTTGACGATCGGCCCGCCGACCTCGACGTCGCCCAGTCCACCGAACGTGGTCATGACGACCTCTTCGGTGGTATCGAGCCGACCATAGCCGGAGACGCCACCGCCGTTGATCGCGGCCCCCGTGCCGATGCCGTCCGTTTGGGCGATTCCCTCGTTTCCGCGTCCGCCGCGCCCACCGAAGACGATCATGCCAGGACTCAGCAGAACGTTGTTGTTCCCACCGCCGCTCTGGATCATCGATGGCATCAGCACCATCACCGCGGCATAGCCCTGCGCAGTGGGAAGCGCTTCGATCAGGTTGTTGTCCAGCGTCCGGCGCCGTCGTGCGCTTTGCACATCGACGATCGGGCTCTCGCCGGTGACAGTGACCGACTCCTCGAGCTGGCCGACGCGAAGGTCGGCGTTGACCGTCATGACGAACTCTCCCGGCAGCTCCAGCCCTTCGCGCCTGACCGTCGCGAATCCGGTCAGCGTGAACGAGACGGTATAGATGCCAGGCCTGAGCTCGATGATTCGATATTGACCCGTCTCGTCCGTAGTCGCGGTCCGTACCTTTTCAATCAACGCCGGACTGGACGCTTCCACCGTCACACCGGGCAGCACGGCCCCAGAGGAATCTTTGACGACGCCAGTAATGGACGATTGTTGGGCGGACGCCACGGAGGGGAGGACGACGAGGAGCGCCGAGACCAGAACCGCGTAGGCCAGTGACCGCATGACGATCTCCTTCCGTTCATGCTGTGACCGAGAGGGGCCGCGTGTCGCGTCGCGTGGGATCGTGAGTGGTGAATGAGCTTCTACGCCACTTGCTGATGAGCGTCAACTCAAATCTCGACGAGTGCCTTGACAGCGGAGGCGTGTTATTTCACAATTTGTGAACATATGCCGCGCACGCTCCTCACCGATTTCGAACTGATGCTCGTCCTCGCCATCCTGCGCATCGGCGACGAAGCGTACGGCGTCCAGATCGCACGCGACATCGAAATCACCGTCGGGCGACGCGTCCTGATGGGCGCGGCTTACGCCGCGCTCGATCGACTCGAGCGCAACGGCCTCGTCTCCTCGCGCACCGGCGAACCGACCGCCGCGCGCGGCGGGCGCGCGAAGCGCTACTTCCAGGTGACCAAACGCGGCGTCGCCGCGGCGCGCGACACGCAGCATGCCCTCGTCACGATGTGGAACGACGTGCCGCAATTGAAAGCGAAGCCCCTATGACGCCCCTGTCATCGTCGAGGTTCGCCATCGCGCTGCTCGAACGTGTCGTCCCCGACAGCGAAGCGCTGGCCGGCGACCTCTCCGAACAGTTCGAGCAGCACCACTCGCACGTCTGGTTGTGGACGCAGGTCCTGGCTGCCGTCACGACGTCCCTGCTCAATCCAGTCGATGACATTCGTCCATTGAAGCTGGTCGATCTGCAGCCCGTTGACGCCATCGACCGATCGCGGCGACTGACGCTGCAGCGGATGGACGTCAACCTCACCGCCAGTCCACTCCATGGTGTCGGCGGCCTCACGGTCATGGTGCTCGCGGCGCTGGTCACGCAGGTCGCCTCCGGGTTGTGGTGGGTGCTGGCAGCCTCGATAGTCGCCGGCGGCGTCCTGGGTGTGCTGTTGATCGCGCGACAGCGTCACAGGATGTCGCAGCACACGACGCTCGTATTCGAAGGATTGATTCCGCGATACGCCTCGCGCGCGATCGTTGTGCTGTTGCTCGCGTCGATCGCGACCGACGCGAACGCTCAGACCGCGGCACCGGGGCAAGACGGCAAGCCACGACCATCGTTCGACGTCGCCTCCGTCAAGCCGAACACCACTGGCAATCGCGGAGGGGCGATCCGACCGGGACGGTTCGCGCAGACCGCCGTGACCGTGCGGCAGCTCATACGCATGGCGTACGGCACCAATCAGATCGTGGGCGGCCCAGGCTGGATCGAGTCGGAGCGGTTCGATGTCGAGGGCAGAGGCCCGTTCGACTTGAGCGGATATCTCCCCGGTCGCGACGGCTCCCCTCCGCAGGTGTATCTGATGCTGCAGCAACTGCTGGCGGACCGATTCAACCTCGTTGTCCATCGAGCGACGCAGCAGCGTCCCGTCTACGCACTCGTCACCTCACGGCGCGATCAGCAGCTCGGGCCAAAGCTGACGCGGTCGACGTTCGATTGCGAGGCCATGCTCGCCGCCACCGTGCAGAGCGGCCGTCTGCCAGCGCCGCCGTCACAGGGGATGCCGCGATGCGCGGTGGGCGGAGCGCCGGGACATCTCATCGCCGATTCGATCGACCTGACGCGGCTCGCAGACTTTCTGTCGACATCGACCGATCGCGCTGTCATCGATCGGACGGAATTGACCGGCCGGTTCAACGTCGAGTTGCAGTGGACGTCCGACGAGCTCGGGCCAGCACCGTCACCACCTGCCGGCGCGGCGACCACGGACGCTCCACCTGCGTTGGTGACAGCACTCCAGGAACAACTCGGACTGAAGCTCGACGCCGTCACCGCTCCGATCGAGGTGCTCGTCATCGACAGCGCCGACCGCCCCACGCCCAATTAGCAGCTCGCTCCTCGAGAGCCGACCGCCTCGCCCGGCATGTTGGGCAGCCCGCGCTATCATGGCGCGCGGTGATCGGCCAGAAACTGGGTCCGTACGAAGTCCTCGCGAAGCTTGGCGAAGGCGGAATGGGCGAAGTGTATCGCGCACGCGATACGCGCCTCGATCGCACCGTCGCGATCAAGGTTCTGTCATCGCAGCTCGCAGCCGATCCGCAGTTCCGACAGCGATTCGAGCGCGAAGCCCGCGCGATCTCGGCGCTCGATCACCCGCACATCTGCTCGTTGTACGACGTTGGCGAGCAGATCGCGTCGCCGACCGCGCCTGAGACGGGCGCACCGCAGCCGATCGCGTTTCTCGTCATGCAGTATCTCGAAGGCGAGACGCTTGCTGATCGTCTCGTCTCAGGGCCGTTGCCACTCGATCAAGCCCTGCAATACGCGATTCAGATTGCTGATGCCCTCGACAAGGCGCATCGCGCCGGCATCGTCCATCGAGACCTGAAGCCCGGCAACATCATGCTCACCAAGTCCGGCGTGAAGCTACTGGACTTCGGCCTCGCCAAAGCGGCAGCGCCGATCGCGTCTGGCGGGCTGTCGATGCTGCCGACGACACCACCCGGCATCACAGCGCAAGGCGCGATCCTGGGGACGCTGCAGTACATGGCGCCCGAGCAGCTCGAGGGACGCGACACCGACGCGCGAACGGACATCTTCGCGTTCGGTGCGGTCCTTCACGAAATGGTCACGGGCAAGCGGGTCTTCGAAGGACGAAGCCAGGCGGGTTTGATCTCGGCGATCATGTCGGCGCAACCGGCCGTCGTTTCGTCGCTGCAGCCGCTCGCGCCAACCGCGCTCGATCACATCGTCGCTCGCTGCCTGGCGAAGGACGTCGACGAGCGCTGGCA
>DASRJR010000528.1:0-7192 GCA_035649395.1 Vicinamibacterales bacterium | reverse complement strand
CCACGCGCGCGCGCACGCCGGAGCCGCGACAGACTTCCAGCAGGTGGCCGAGGAGTCCGAAGCCGGTGACGTCGGTCAGCGCATGGACGCCTGCCATCTGCGCCAGGGACATGCCGGGCGTGTTGAGCTGAGTCGTGCTAGCGATGAGCTCGCGATATTGAGCGTCGGTCTGCTGCTGCTTCTTCACGGCGGCGCCGTAAAGACCAACGCCGAGCGCCTTGCCGAGGATGATCGTGTCGCCGGGCTTCGCGTCGGCATTGCGCTTCACGTGCCGCGGATTGACCAGCCCGATCGCCACGAGGCCGTAGATCGCCTCGACCGAGTCGACGCTGTGCCCGCCTGCCACCGGAATGCCGGCGCGCGCGCACACCGACTCACCGCCCTCGAGAATCCGACGGATGGTCTCGACCGGCAGCTTGTCGATCGGCATCGCCACGAGCGCCAGCGCGAACAGCGGCCGGCCGCCCATCGCGTACACATCGGAGATCGCGTTGGTCGCCGCAATCGATCCGAAGTCGAACGGGTCGTCGACGATCGGCATGAAGAAGTCGGTCGTCGCCACAATGGCCTGGTCATCGCTGATCCGATACACCGCGGCATCGTCACTCGTCTCGATGCCGACCAGCAGGTCGGGTGGAACCAGGCCGCGGCCTCCGGACCTGGCGATGAGCTGCTCGAGCACGGCTGGCGCCAGCTTGCAGCCGCATCCGCCACCGTGGGACAAGCTCGTGAGCCGCATCGTGGTCAATGTGTCGTCGTTCATTACCTCGTTCCGTTGCATGAACTTTCGCGTGTGAATTCAGCGCGTAGAACGCGGCTTCATGGGTTTGATTGTATCTGGGGGCTAGCATAGGCCAGGCCCGGGACAGGCTTAGGGCAGGCCTGGGGCAGGCCTTGGCCAAGCCCGGAAAGGCTGAAGGCTGAGTCAGACCCCGGGCTCAGGCTCTCGTCCGCTTGCGCTGAGACGGGGCGCCGCCGGCGCGCGCGATCATCACTTCCGTCGATTTGATAATGGCCAGGGCGTCATCCCCGCGTCGCAGCTTCAGCGCGCGCACGGCGTCAGCCGTAATGACGGCGGTCAACGACTGATCCCCGACGCGCAGGCGAACTTGTGCGAGCAGGCCATCGATGCGCACCTCCTCGATGAAACCGTGGAGACGGTTCCGCGCGCTCAGGCCGCCCAGCGACTCGTCGTCATCAATGACCTTCCGACGACGCCGGCCCTCCGGTTGTTGCCGGGCGAGCAAGCGATCGATCTCGTGGTCGGAAATGCGATGATGTCCGCCCTCAGTGCGGCTGGTCCGCACATGCCCGGTATGCACCCATCGCTTCAACGTCGAGTACGCGACGCCGAGCCGTTCGGCCGCCGTTCTCACGGTCAGGAGCGCCATCCGACACCAAGTCTACCGTGCTGTCACAGCATAGACCAATGTGAGTCGATTATCGCATCGATTTGATACGACTTGAGTTCCAGAGTAGAGTAAAAACACGGCCGGCCCCTGCGAGGGTCGCCGGCGACGCACACATGACAGCCCGCCGAACCTCCGTGCTCCTGTTGCTGGCCGTGGTGGTCAGCCTCGCCTGGCCGGCACTGAGCACTGCGCAGAAGCCGCCGACGATTGCGGCGGCGGCGAACCTCAATTTTGCATTGAAGGAGATCGCCGACGCGTTCGCTCGCGCACATGGGAAGCGGGTCGAGCTGGTGTTCGGGGCTTCTGGAACGCTGACGCGCCAGATTCGAGACGGCGCGCCATTCGAAGTGTTTCTGGCAGCAGACGAGGAGTTTCCAAATCAATTGACCGCCGCGGGACTGACGCGCGATCCGGGCGCCGTGTATGCCGTCGGCCGACTGGTGCTCTTCGCGCCGAAGGGGTCGCCCCTGATGGTCGATGCGCGCCTGGAAGGTTTGTCGCGGCTGGCAAAGGCCGGCGGTGTGAGCCGCTTCGCGATCGCCAACCCCGACGTCGCGCCGTATGGCAAAGCCGCGGAAGCGGTCCTGCGGAAGCGTGGCTTGTGGGACGCCATTCGACCACGGCTCGTGCTCGGCGACACCATCGCCCAGGCCGCCCAATTCGCCACCACCGGCAATGCGGTTGGCGGACTGATCGCGTATTCCCTGGTGCGCGCACCGGACTTCGGGGATCGCGGGCCCTATGCCGTGATCCCGGACGCCGACTATCCTTCCCTGCGCCAACGGATGGTGCTCTTGAAGCGCTCGAGTCCGACGGCGACGCAGTTCTACCAATACGTCCTCAGTGACGCGGCGCAATCGATCTTCCGGAAGCACGGCTACGCGGTGCCACAATAGCCACGCATGGATTGGTCGGCCCTTCGCGTATCCCTGTGGCTGGGGGTGGGCACGATCCTCGTCCTGCTCCCCTTCGGAATCTGGTTCGGCCGCGTGCTCGCGTACCGCCAGTTCCGCGGCAAGCTGCTCGTCGAAGCACTGGTCACGGTGCCGCTGGTGCTCCCGCCAACCGTGCTCGGGTTTTACCTGCTCGTCACGTTCGGCGCGCGGTCGCCACTCGGTCGGGCCTTTCAAGCCGTCGTCGGGCAGACGTTGCCATTCTCATTTGAAGGACTGTTGTTCGCCTCGGCGATCGCCAACATCCCATTCGTCGTCCAACCAATTCAGCGTGGCTTCGAAGCCATTCCGTCAGACGTCCGCGACGCCGCCGCCTGCTGCGGCCTGACGCCGTGGCAGCGTTTTCAACGGATCGAGCTGCCGCTGGCGTGGCCCAGCGTGCTGACGGCGGCCATCCTCACATTTGCCCATACCCTCGGTGAGTTTGGCGTCGTGCTGATGGTCGGAGGCAATCTGCCGGGCGAGACCAGAACGCTCAGCATCGCGATCTACGACCGGATGCAGGCGTTCGACGATCGCAGCGCCGGTGTGATGGCGGCGACGCTGCTCGTCGTCGCCGTGGTCACGCTGATGACCACGACGACGCTGTCGCGGCAGATAGGCTCGCGTCGTGCCTGAACGCAGCCTTGCCGTCGTCCTGCGTCAGGACGGTCCCATCCCTCTCGATGTCGAATTCAGCTGCGACCCCGGTGATGTGCTGGCGATCTTCGGGCCGTCCGGGAGTGGCAAGACGACGATTCTGCGGGCAATCGCCGGAATCGCGCAGCCGGCGTACGGCCGCGTGCAATCGGGGGCCGACACGTGGACGGACACGACTGCGGGGGTATCGTGGCCGCCCCACCAACGGGCGGTTGGGTTCGTGTTCCAGGAGTACGCGCTGTTCCCGCATCTCACGGCTCTGGGCAACGTGATAACAGCGCTCGGCCATCTCCCGCGAGCGGCGCGGCGGTCCAGGGCACAGGAGCTGCTCGATGCCGTCCACCTGGCCGAGCACGCCGCGAAGCGACCACGCGCATTGTCCGGCGGTGAACGGCAGCGCGTCGCGCTCGCCCGAGCGCTCGCGCGCGAACCCGCCGTACTCCTGCTGGACGAACCGTTCGCGGCGATCGATCGTGCGGTTCGACGACGTCTGCAGAGCGAGGTCGACCACCTGCGCCGCACGCTGCACGTGCCGATGATTCTCGTGACTCACGATTTCGAGGACGTCTTACGCCTCGCGACGCACGTGTTGATGCTGGACCGCGGCCGGTCGGTTGCGTATGGCCCGTTATCGGCGCTCATGAGTCGGCCCGACCTGTCCTGGTTGCATGAATCGGTCGGGCTTGGCAGCGTCTTCGAGGCAACGGTCAGTCACGTCGATACCGAACGTGGCCTCGTCGCGCTGACGTTCGATGGCGGCACGCTGCTCGCACCCGCCCGCCATCTCGCCGCGACGACGGTTGTCCGTGTGCGTATTCCGGCGCGCGAAGTCATCCTGGCGACGAGCGCGCCGACCGGGCTCAGCCTTCACAATGTGTTGTCCGGCACCGTGTCGGCGATTCACGACGATCCGTCCCTCGAGGTGGTCATCGTTCAAGTGACGGTCGGACGATTGATGCTGCTCGCCGAAGTGACACGAGATGCCATCGTCAAACTGAACGTCAAGGCCGGCTGTCATCTGCATGCGCTGATCAAATCGGTCTCCATCGACCTGCTCGCGCCGGAGACGAATCCCCACTAGACGAGACCTGTTGAGTCGAATTAAGCCGATTTGATCACCGACTCAATACAAGCTACAGTTTCAAGCCGATCCGTATGCCTCGCCGCGAATCGGTTTCCGTGTGTCTCACGCTCGCCTGGATATGGTGCGTTGCGGTACTGCCCGCTCGCGCCCAGACAGCCGCCGGTGAAATCACCGGGCGCGTGAAGGACCAGGCGGGGGCCGCCGTTCCCGGCGCGACCATTACCGTCACAGACACGCGCACGAATCTGCAGCGAGTTGCCGTGTCCACAGGGGAAGGCATCTACACGGTCGCCAGCCTGTCGCCTGGTGAGTACCGCCTCGATGTCGAGCTCTCCGGATTCAAATCGGTCCGGCGCGAGGGCGTTCGTCTCGCGACCGGTGAAAAGGCGCGCGTCGATTTCGATCTCACCGTCGGCGATCTGCGAGAAAAGGTGACGGTCGTCGCAGACGCGCCGGTGGTGCGAGTGGAGACCGCGAGTCTCGGGATGGTCGTCGAGAACGAGCAGGTGGTGCAGCTGCCGCTGAACGGCCGCCTGTTCATCATGCTCGCCTCGATCGTCCCTGGCGTCGCGCTGCCGCCCAATTCCGTCCTGCCTCGCATCAACGGCGGGAGGCCCCGCACGAACGAGTACCTCTTCGACGGCATCTCGGTGCTGCAGCCGGAGCCTGGGCAGGTGGCGTTCTACCCCGTGATCGACGCGATCCAGGAGTTCAAGATCGAGAGCAATAGCCCACCGGCCGAATTCGGGCGTTTCAATGGCGGCGTGGTCAATCTCACCACCAAGTCAGGGGGCAATGCCTTTCACGGTAACGTGTTCGAATTCTTCCGCAACGAGCATCTGAATGCCCGCAACTACTTCCAGCGCAGCAATCCGGTGAAACCAGACTATCGCCGGAATCAGTACGGCGGCATGCTCGGAGGGCCACTCGTCAAGGACCGCACTTTCTTCTTCGCGGACTATCAGGGTCAACGACAAAGCATCGGCCGAACGGTGACGTCGAACGTGCCGACCCTGGCCGAGCGGTCAGGTGTGTTCCAGCAGAACATCTACGATCCGACGACGACGGTCGGGAACACGCGTCAGCAGTTTCCCGACAACACCATTCCGAGAAGCGCCATGGATCCGGTCGCCCTGGCGCTGCTCGAGCGTTATCCCCTCCCGACCAACACCGCGACCGCGAACAACTACACCCGGACGGCCAACGAAATCGACGATCAGGATCAGGGCGATATCCGGATCGATCATGCGTTCGCAACCGGACGGGATCAGGCGTTTGGACGGTTGACGTTCTTTCGAGGTCACGCCGAACCCGTGACCGCCTTTCCGGACGGGAGCGGGACCATTCTGGCCGGCAGCGTGTCCGTTGGTCCGCAAGACACGAAGGGGTGGGCGTTCGCATCGAACTATCAGCACACCTTTTCGACCAACGTCCTGAACGAAGTACGGATCGGAGACACACGTCGATCCGTCGAGCGAAGCGCAGTGTCATTGTCGTCGCCGGCGGGGGCCGCGCTGAACATTCCCGGCATCCCGGCAAACGCGAGATTCCCCAACACGCTGCCGATGATCGCGCCAAGCGGCTACCAGCAGCTTGGATCCCCGACGAACACCGCCTCGGACTTCAGCACCAGCGTGACCGAGATTGCCGATTCGCTGACTTGGGTGAAAAGCCGGCACACCGTGAAAATGGGACTCGACTGGCGCTGGGAGCGGCTCAACGTGATCCAACCCCCTGCGCCGACCGGATCGTTTGCGTTCACCACCCTCGGAACGGATCTGCCCGGCGTCGCGAACACTGGCAACGCGTTCGCGAGCTTCCTGCTGGGGCAGGTGCAAAACTTCGCCACTGATCTCCAGCAGGAGCAGATACAGGAGCGCGCACACTTCCAGGAGTACTTCATTCAGGACGACTGGAAGGTGTCCGAGCGCCTGACGTTCAATCCGGGGCTTCGATACACGCTGAACTTCCCATCCACCGAGATCAACGGCCAAACCGCCGTATTCAATCTGCAGACCAGGCAGCTCGAATATCCCGGCACGGAGCCAGTTCGGCCGCTCAAGAAGAACAACTTCGGTCCGCGCTTTGGCGCCGTCTATCGTCTGACGAACAGCACGATCATCAGTTCGGGCTACGCCAAGGTCTGGATCGAGATGGCAGGGCTCACCACGCCCTTCACCACGCCGACGTTTCCATTCCTGCAGAACGTCACGCTCCGAACGATCGACAACATCACACCAGCCTTCGTGTTGAAGAACGGGCCGACCGTCACACCAGTCGGGGCGACACCAACTGCCGGCCTCGGTCAAGGCGTCTTCACCGTCGACCCGGACCTCGGTTCTGGCTACGCGCAACAGTGGAACGTGTCGGTCCAGCGCGAATTGACGACGAACACGGTCGTCGAAGTCTCGTACCTCGGATCGAAGATCACGAACATCGGGATCCCGGACAGCAACATCAATCAGTTGACGGAGGACCAGCTGAGGCTCGGCCGCGCGCTCGTCCAGAGGGTTGACAACCCGTTTTTCGGGACGATTCCTCGGTCGTCTTCGCTCGGCGACCCGACGATCAGCAGGGCGCAGCTCCTGAAACCCTTTCCGGAGTACACGGCGGTCAGCTTCTATCGAAACAATGTCGGCACCACGAACTACCAGGGGATCTCGTTCAGCATTCGTCAGCGCATGTCGCGCGGCCTGACCTACTCCGCCGCGTATACCCGCTCGAAGCTGACCGACATCGCGTCATCCGTGTTCGACGCGTCGATTCTGACGGGCCCGCTGACGAATGCCGCCGTCGCAGACAGCCATAACCTGGAGCGCGACCGCGACTATTCAACTGGTGATATTCCCCACTATTTTGGTGCGTCGGTGGTGTGGGACCTTCCATTCGACCGAGCCGGCGGGGGCAGCGTACTGCGCGCGCTGGCGAAGGACTGGAGCGTCGCAGCGGTGATGACGCTGCAATCCGGGATGCCGGTCGCCGTGACGCAGCAAAACTTGCTTGGCTATGCCGGCTTCACGACACAGCGGCCAAACCTCGTTGGTGATCCAACCCTGCCCGCTGACCAGCGGACAACCGATCGCTGGTTCAACACGGCCGCCTTC
>DASRJR010000527.1:0-3022 GCA_035649395.1 Vicinamibacterales bacterium | reverse complement strand
GTACAGGGCCAGACTGCCAGGGATGTCGTGACTGGACGCCGAGCGACGGCTTTAGGCGGCCGCGCGATCGTAGCGGTGGTGGAGCCTGCCGACGTGCGGCGTCACGACGATCCGCCCGACCGCCGCCGGCATGACCGGGCGCGAGATCGGCGCGTCCTTCTCCAGGGCCAAGTGCGTTCGCGCCTGCATGTAGTACGTGGCTATGCGCGACGATCTCCAGGTGCGGCGCCGCGCGTGAACGAACCAAGAACCGCAGTGAGTAAAGCAGGGAAGCGACGACGGACACGATGAGTCGAGCCTATTCGGAATGGCCTACAACCTCAATCGTCACAAGGCGTACCGCATTTCTGGTAGCCACAACTCCGGAAGCAGCGCGTCCGCCTTCAAACTGATGTCATAACGACGTCGGCCTCGTCGGGATCGAAGCCAGCGCGTACCATGGGCGAGCGATGTCAGCCGGCGAGACGGTCAGAACATCCCGAGTTGCAGTTTCGCGGCGTCCGACATCCGGTCTTTGTCCCAAGGTGGGTCCCAGACGATGTCCACGTGGGCGTCGGTGATGCCGGGCAGTTGCTTCAGCTTGTTGACGACTTCGACGGGAAGGCTCTGAGCGGCGGGGCAGCCAGGCGCCGTCAACGTCATGCGAACACCGACCACGTGGTCGGAGTCGACGGCGATCTCGTAGATGAGACCGAGTTCGTAGATGTCGACGGGGATCTCGGGGTCAAAGATCGTCGAGAGCACCTCGACGATCTGCGGTTGCATCGCGAGAGTCTTGACGGGGTCACGACGCTCGAAGATCGCGCCGGCTGTCGCGCCCGCGTGCGAAGCCGCTCGCGCCGCCTCTTCGGTGCGCGCCGCGTCTTCGTCGGTGAGCTTGATGATCTTGTCAGCCATGGCCGTCGGTCGCGCTACTCCGCTTCTGTCGACACGACCTCGTCCTTCGCGTCGACCGCGGAGCGAAGCGTGTGCCAGGCGAGGCTCGCGCATTTCACGCGCGCCGGGTAGTTGCGGACGCCTTCGAATACGGCCAGCTTGCCCAGCCGTTCTGGATGGGCGAGTGGGTCGGCGTTCCCGGTCACCATCTGGTGGAATTGCTCGAACATGCCGCGGGCCTCGCTCAGCGTTTTCCCCTTGACGCTATCGGTCATCATCGAAGCCGACGCTTTCGAGATCGCGCATCCTGATCCCTGGAAGCTGGCGTCCGTGATCATGCCGTCCTCGACCTTCAGGTAGAGCGACAGCCGATCCCCGCAGAGCGGGTTGTAGCCCTCGGCATGCCGGTTGGCGCCTTCAATCGCGCGGAAGTTGCGCGGCCGGCGGTTATGGTCGAGGATGACCTCTTGATAGAGCTCCCGAAGATCGGACACTGGCAACCCTCGCTGCGTCACGTGAAGAGCTCGCGAACCTTATGGAGCGCGGCGACGAGGGCGTCGATCTCCTCGCGGGTGTTATACAGTGCCAGCGACGCGCGCGCGGTGGCGGGAATGCCCAACCGCTGCATCAGGGGCTGAGCGCAGTGGTGCCCCGTGCGGATCGCGACGCCTTCCTGATCGACGACGGTGCCGATGTCGTGCGGGTGCACGCCCTCCATCACGAACGAGAGCACGCTCGACTTCTCCGCCGCCGTTCCGATGAGCGTCAGGCCCGGCACCCCCGACAGCGCCGCCGTTCCGTACGCCAGCAGCTCACGTTCGTGGGCCGAGATGCGATCCATCCCGATCCCCGTGACGTAATCCACGGCCGCCGCCAACCCTATCGCGCCCGCGATGTTCGGTGTCCCCGCTTCGAATTTGTACGGCAGGGCGTTGTATGTGGTCTTCTCGAACGTGACCGACTTGATCATGTCGCCGCCACCCTGATACGGCGGCATCTCCTCGAGCAGGCGCTCCTTGCCGTACAACACGCCAATCCCGGTCGGTCCGTACAGCTTGTGGCCCGTGAACACGTAGAAGTCGGCGTCGAGCGCCTGGACGTCCACCGTCATGTGATGCGCTGCTTGGGATCCGTCGATCAATACCGGCACGCCGCGGCGATGCGCCGTCGCAATCATCTGCTGGACGGGATTGATCGTCCCGAGCACGTTCGACAGATGGACTATCGAGACCAGCCGCGTGCGGGACCCGACCAGCCGCTCGTATTCCTCGAGCTGCAGCGCCCCCTCGTCGGTGATCGGAATCACCCGCAGCGACGCGCCCTTTTCCTCACACAGCATCTGCCAGGGCACGATGTTGGAGTGGTGCTCCATGGCGGAGATCACCACCTCGTCTCCCGGGCCGAGACGTGTACGCCCGAACGTCTGGGCGACCAGGTTGATGGCTTCGGTGGCGTTGCGCGTGAAGACGATTTCGCGGGCAGAGGCTGCGTTGATGAAGCGCTGCACCGTGACGCGGGCGTCCTCGAACGCCTGGGTAGCGCGCTCGCTGAGCAGGTGGACGCCGCGGTGGACGTTCGCGTTGTCCTCGCTGTAGTAGGACATCAACGCGTCAAGCACCGCACGAGGCTTCTGTGTCGTCGCGGCATTGTCCAAGTACACGAGCGGTTTGCCGTGCACGGTCTGCCGAAGAATGGGAAAGTCCTCGCGGATCCGGCGCACGTTGAAGCCGGCCTGGGAGGGCGCGGCGATGCTGGCGATGGTCATGGTTGTGCCGGCCCCCCGGCGGCGGGTAGCTCGGAGAGCAGGTGCGCTTCGAGCGACGTCCTGAGCCCGTCGATCCGGATCCGGTTGAGCACGTCACCCGCGAACGCACGGATCAGCATGTCACGCGCCTGCTGCCGGTCGAGGCCCCGCGCCCGCAGATAAAAGATCGCGTCCTCGTCGAGCTGGCCCACTGCCGCGCCGTGCGTGCACTTCACGTCGTTGGCAAAGATCTCGAGTTGGGGCTTCGTATTGATCCGCGCATCGTCGGAGAGCAGCAGGGCCTTGTTCGTCTGCTTGGCGTCGGTCTTCTGCGCGTCGGGCCGTACGATGATCTTGCCGTTGAAGACGGCACGAGCGTGCCCGCTGAGGATCCCTTTGTAC
>DASRJR010000526.1:0-8849 GCA_035649395.1 Vicinamibacterales bacterium | reverse complement strand
TGGCGAGATCATCGGCGGTTCACAGCGCGAAGAGCGGCTCGACCAGCTCGATCGCCGGCTGGCCGAACTCCACCTCGATCCCAACGCGTACTGGTGGTACCGCGATCTCCGCCGCTATGGCACCGTGCCGCACGCCGGCTTCGGCCTCGGTCTCGAGCGGACGATCATCTACGCGACCGGGATGGCGAACATCCGGGATGTGATTCCATTTCCGCGGACGCCCGGGCACGCAGCGTTCTAGATAGGCCCCAGGCCCTCAGGGCCCAGACCTCAGGTCAGAACGTGACGAACGTCTTCTCCAACCGCTCGCGCGCCTTCACGGCGCCTTTCAACACTGCGATCGGATCGCCGGTATCGGCGACCTCGAACATCAGCAGGCCGTCGTAGCCGACCTTCTGCGTCTCCATCATCGCCGCGTCCCAGTCGATCGTACCGGCATAGGGCAGCAGATGCTCGTCGCGTTTTCCGCCGTTGTCGTGCACGTGGGTCGTCCACAGGTGGCCCGACAACGTTTCGACCGCTTCGGCGACGTCGCCCATCAGATGGGCGTGCCCGTAATCCAGACACACGCCGATGTCGAGACCTTCGAGCTCGTCCTCGATCAAGTGCGCCAGGGCATCGGCGCTGGACAGAGGATTAGGAATGACCTCCACCGCCACCCCGACGCCGACGCGTGCGGCGAGCTCGGCGATGTCTTGGAGACTGCGCCGCGCGGCGCCGGGCTGGTTGTCGCCCGGAGGAACGCGCTCCACCGTCGGCATGCCGAGATGGAGCACGAGATATCGAAACGGAATCTGTCTCGTGATGCTCAGCGCGGCTTCCGTTTCGACGAGCGCCGCTTTGCGGCGCGCGTCGTCCGAGGATGCATTCGAGAACGAGCCGACCCACTTGCCGTCTTTCAGGCTCTCCACGATCGGCGCGTGCACCGAGTGCAGCTCGAGGCGTGTGTCCGCAAGCCATTCGGCCAGCTCGGTCACCGCGTCCGCATCGTGGTAGTCGACGTGCGTCCGGGTCGCGAACAGCTCGATCGCGTCGAACCCGTGCGCCGCAATGTGGACCAGGTGCTCCCGAGTCAATCGATGTTCGTGGAAGAGATGCGTCGAGATGCCGAAGCGATTCATGAGGAGGCAGGTCCGCGCGGACGCGACGGACCCAAACCAAAATTGTACCGTAGAGCGGCGGCTTTAGCCGCCGCGATGACCGCTTAACGCAGTTCTTCCAGGTGTTCAGCGAGGAGCTCACGCAGCCGACCGAATCGCGCGTGGCGGTCCATGTTGTAGCGTGCGTAGGTCAGCGTGCGGGGGATGTATTGGATGTAAACGGGATTGTTACGCGTGGCCGTCTGGAAGCCGAACGTCCCCAGCGCCTTCAGATTGCGCTGCAGCGCCATTAGATCGAAGCGGCGCCGGAAGTGGGCCCCCTCCGGGCTCGAGGCGACACCGATGCCACGCAGGGCCAGGAAGAACGCAATCAGCTCGTCGATCTGAGGCTCGGTGAACTCGACATACGAATCGCGAAGCAGCGACACCAGATCGTAGGTGTCCGGACCCATTCGGGTGTCCTGGAAGTCGATGATGTAGAGGCGCCCCTCGTGCAGCATCAGATTGCGGCTGTGATAATCGCGGTGGCACAACACGCGGGCTTCGCCGGCCAGTTCCTCGGCGATCACGGCGTACTCGCGCGCGAGCGCCTCTCGCGAAGCCGGAGTCAGCACCGCGCCGCGATACGCCTCGAGGAAGTGCTTCGTGAAGAACTGCAGCTCCCACGTCAGCTTCTCGACATCGAACGCGATACCGTACGGCACGTAGTCCGGTGACGCGAGCTCGGCGCCCCGCCGCTGTAACGTGTCGATCAACATCACCGCCTCGCGGTAGAGCGCCGCGTGCTCGGCACGCGACGCCGCCCCGAGATGCGCCTGCAACGTCACGTCGCCGAGATCCTGCAGCGCGATGATCCCGAGCGGATTCGAGTGGCCGAGAATCGCCGGGACCGGCACCGGCATCGCGCTCATCAGCTTCGCGACGTTGGCAAAGGGCAGACGCTCGAAGTCGATCTCCTGAGGATGGACCGCCAGAACCTGCGACGGAGCTTCACGCAACAGCACACGGAAGTACTTCCGGTCGGAGGCATCACCGGTCAATGGGACGACACGCGGATTCCCCGCGGCGAGCCCCGCCTCCGCGAGATAGCGATCGATGCGCGCGCGGATCGGGTCGGTCATCGCGCTTTCAGAGGCTGGCGATCGCGAGGTCGTCGATCCGTCTTTCTCCGGACGCGAGCTCACCTGTGGCGACGCGGATCGTGACCCCATGCCATGAAGTATCGGCCGGCACGTGCACACCATCAGTGACGATGCACTCGCGCAGCATCGAGCCGGTTCCGACGACGACGTCATCCCACAGGATCGAGCGGTCGATGCGGGCGCCGTGACCGACCTGCGCGCGACCGATCAGGCTCGTCCGTTCGCGGTCCGCCAGCAGCAGCGAGGTCTCCAGGTAGTCGGCGGGCGTGCCGATGTCGAAGAACTCGGACGGCGAGAAGAACGCGCGGACACAGCCGGGACGGCCGGCCATCAAAGCGGGGTAGAGCGCGGCAAACGTTTCGTACGGCGTATCCGGTGGCACCGAGGCGAACGCCGCTGCCTCGGCGACCTGGACGCCGACGAAATGGAACGATGGCTGTGGAGAACCGCGCTTTACGAATCCCGCGACGGCGCCCTCCGCGTCGACCAGTACGCCTCCGTACTTGTCCGGTTCCGTGTTGTCGATCACCGCAAGAGTCGCGAGCGCCCCCGATCGCCGATGGTCGGCGACGAGGGCCTCCACGTCGACGTCGGTCAGCGTATCGCCGTTTACGATGAGGAACGTCGATCCGCTTTGGGCAAGCAGCGGGACCGCGCGACGCGGGCCACCAGCCGAGCCGAGCACCGGAGTTTCCCACGAATACCGGATGCGCATGCCGAGGTCGCTGCCGTCACCGACGATGGCCGTCAACGTGTGCGGCAGGTGGTGCAGGTTGAGCACGACATCGCGCACCCCTGCCGAGGCGAGTCGGATCAGAATGCGATGAATCAGCGGGACGCCGGCGACCGGCAGGGCGGCTTTCGCGCGGACCAGCGATAACGGCCGCAGCCGCGTCGCCAGACCCGCCGTCAGCACTAGCGCAGGGACCATTCGTCGGCGAAAACCATGTTCGTGCCCTGCAGGCCGAACTCGTCGCGCCGTGTGAGGAACAGTCCGCGGTAAGAATCGAGAATGAAATCGTCCGGGGTTCGTCCGAGCGCCTGGGTGAGCCCGAGAATGGCTCGCTCGCCGCCTTCGATCTCGACGAACGTCCCGATCGGCGTTTCGTCGAGGGCAATCGTCGCGTCTTCGGCAGCGAACTCTTCGCGGAACTTCTGATACCGAAACCACACGTGCAGGCCGAGCGACTGGAGCAGGTGAATGAGCACGTCGCCGTCGCCGACGACCGTCTCGTGCTCTTCGCGTGCTTTCATCGGCCCGGGCTGGACCGGCCCTTTGAATGTCAGCAGGCTGCGTCCTGAGTCGGCGCGGACGCGCAATGTGCAGCCGCGCCGGCGCAGCGACTCATCGTCGGTATCGAACAGCGCATCTTCCTGGAATCGGCGACAACGGAGCGGGGCTGCCCCGGCAGCGATAATCGCTTGCCTGGCTTCGGCCGGGCTCCCGAATGGGAGCTTGACTTCGCGTTCGAGCATCGGGCTCCAGTTCCGCTTGTGGGCAGTGTGGGCCGGGCCTTCTGGGGCCCGGCATTCAGCAGGCTACGCAGTCTACGCGAAAAGGAGGTCCAACCGTGCTCAAAGAATCAAAGCCCCCGCCGCGCGAGCGACGGGGGCTCCATGTCTCGATGTCGGCCAACGCGGATGCGTTGGTGAAATGGCGAGCGACGCTCAGTCCTTCGTGACGGGTACGAAAGTCTCCGTGCCTCCCCGGACGACGCGGAGCAACGCCGTTCCCTTCGCGGGCACACGGCTCAGCTCGCGCGAGGCGTCGGTTGCGCTCGCCACCGGCGTGCGTCCGACCCGCACGATCACGTCGCCAGGCTGCAGCGCCGCGCGTGCGGCCGGGCTACCCGGTTCCACTTCCTGAATCAGGGCGCCCTTCGTGTCATCGAGCTTCAGACGACGGGCCGCGTCAGCCGTGACGTTCGAGAGCGACAGACCGAAACCAGCGCTGGTCTCCTGCGCCGGGTCGTTGCTGTCGCCGCGGTCGCGACCGCCGCCGCGTGCGAGATTGCCTTCGGCCTCGAGATCGAGCTCTTCGACAGTCACGCTGACCGTCCGATCCTTGCCGTCGCGGATGATGCGAACCGGAACGGTGGTATTCGGCTTCGTCGCCACGACCATGCGCACGAGCTCGTCGCGGCCGTTCACCGGCTTGCCGTTATACGACACGATCACGTCGCCAGGCTCCATGCCGGCCTTGGCCGCCGCGCCGCCGGGACTGACCGAGCTGACGACCGCACCCTTGCGATCCTTCAGCCCCATCTCGTCGACCGCATTGCGCGGCACGATGCCGACGGACACGCCGATGCGGCCATGCGAGACCTTGCCCGTCCGCAACTGCGGCAGCAGATCGCGAACGGTGTTGATCGGAATCGCGAAGCCGATGCCGATGTTTCCGGACTGACGTCCGTCGGCAATGATCGCCGTGTTCATACCGACGACTTCGCCACGGACGTTCAAGAGCGGACCGCCGGAGTTACCCGGATTGATCGCGGCGTCGGTCTGCAGCACTTGCGCGAAGCGATTGTCGGCGACCTCGAACGGACGTTCGGTCGCGCTGATGACGCCGACGCTCACGGTGTGCGCCAGATTGAACGGGTTGCCGATGGCCATCACCCAGTCGCCCGGCTCGAGCTTCGAAGAGTCGCCGAACGCCATGACCGGCAGCGCGTGATCAGGTTTCTCGGTCAACTCGATCAAGGCGCTATCGGTGAGTGGATCGCGTCCGATGATCTTCGCGTCGTATTCCTGATCCTCGTCCTCACCGTAGAGCGACACGCGAATGCGCGTCGCGCCTTCGACGACGTGGTTGTTGGTCAGGATGAGACCGGCCTTGTCGATGATGAAGCCGGTGCCGGCGGCCTGTACCAGTTGATCGCGCTGCCGCGGCTGTTGTCGCGGGTTTCGCTGCTGAGGACCACCGAAGAAGCGATCGAACAGATCACCTCCGCCGCCGAAGAAGTCGCTGAGGTCCTGCGTGCGCTGGCGCGATTCGGTCTTGATGTTGACCACCGCTGGTGTCGCCGCTTTCGCGATCTCGCGGAACGTTGTCGCGTTCAGGGGGCCGGTGATCGGCGCGCTGTTCTGAACGGGAAGTGCCGTCGTCTGAGCCGACGACTCCGGCGCCAGCCCCAGACGTGACGCGAGCACCAGCGCCGCGGCGGCCGAGGTCGTCGCAATCAACAGCGCGTAAAACCAGGTCATTCCTCGGTTGGACATGAATGCCTCCACACCTCTTCTTCGGCTGACTTACTCAAGTTTCGAACCAAACCGGTCTTCACAGTAGCGTGACGATTTCCGCCTGCCGGGCCCCCGTGACGAGTGCTTCCCGTTCGCCCCTATAGACGTTGATCTCCGTTCGCACACCAAATGTGTCGAAGTAGAGACCGGGCTCAACCGTGAAGCCCGTCCCGGGCAGCAGCCGCCGATCGTCGTGCGTCTCGTAGTCGTCCATGTGCACGCCATTTCCGTGCACGAGCTCCCCCAGGCTATGCCCGGTGCGGTGCAGGATGCGGTCCGCGTAGCCCCGTTGCTCCAGTACGCGCCGCGCCGAGTCATCGACTTCCCATCCGTGCAGGTCGCGTCCACTCGCCACGGCAGTCTCGACGAGCGCCACCGCGGCATCACGTGCCGCCGCGACCGCGTCGAACGCTCGAGCGGCCTCGTCCGGTACCCGTGGACTCGTCACGCCGACCCACGTGATGTCCGCGAACACCGACCCTGCCTCCCGCGTCTTCCCCCACAGATCGAGCAGCAGGACCTGGTCGGCGACGATTGGACGCGCCTGCCGTTCGCTCGGGAGGTAGTGCGGGTCGCCGGCATTGCCGCCGATCGCCACGACCGGCGCCGAATCGCTGACCAGACCCTCGTCCTCGAACCACTCCACCATGTGCTGCTGCAGATCGTACTCGGTCAACCTGCGACCCGCACGGAGCGCCGTCGCCGCGACGTCGAATGCGCGATCCTTGATGCGGTACAACGCTGCCGAGGCCGTGCGGTGTGTCGCCAGCTGCGCTGGCGTCCACGCCGCCTCGAATTGTTGGACGAGATCTCCCGACGACAGGATTTCAACTCCCTTCGCGCGGATCGCTTCAGCCGTGCCGGCGTCGAGCCTTGACAAGTAGGGGATCGCGCAGTACGGCGAGTACTCCATCGCGATACGGCGCACACCGGCGAGCAGGTGGGTGAGCCCGTCCTCGAGCTGCCGCCGCCCTGCGTAAACCTGTTTTTCACCGGGGAGCTGATCGAGATTGTGCCGCTCGATGGCGTGCACCAGGCCGCGCGGTTCGCCCTCGGCCGGGATCAGGTAGTACCACCGCCGCGTCGTCATGTGCGCGCCGCTCGTGAGCCCGGCCAGGTGTGCCGCAATCGGATTCGACCCGTGAAAGTCGTACAACAACCAGCCGTCCAGGTTTGCCGCGCGCAGCGCGCGCTGTACTGCCGCTACATCAAGTCCCATGCTCGTCGCTCGGCACGCCTCCACACGGGCCGGGGCTCTGGCGCGAACCCCGGCTCCGCCAGTATAGACCCCTCTATCTGTTACTGACGTGACTGACCAGTTGAAAGTCTGTTGCACCTATAATCGAGGCAGCCACGCCGCTCAACCAGCTATGACATATCGACTTACGGTCGCCCTCCTGTTGACTGCCGCAACCGGCCTGCTCGCGGCGCAACAGCCGTCACCCTCTCAGCCGGCGCCCCAAACGCAGCAGCCAGCCGTCACGTTCCGCGTCGAAGTCAACTTCGTTGAAGTCGACGCCATCGTGACCGATGCGCAGGGCCGTCCGGTCACCGGGCTCACCGCCGACGATTTCGAGGTGGTCGAGGACGGCAAACCGCAGAAGATCTCGTCCTTCTCGCTGGTCAACATCCCGATCGAACGCACCGAGCGTCCGATCTTCACCGCCGCACCGATCGAAGCCGACGTCCAGAGCAACGAGCACTCGGAAGGCCGCATCTACCTCGTTGTCCTCGACGATGTGCACACCGACTTCACGCGGACGCCGCGCGTGAAAGCGTCGATGCGGCGCTTCCTCGCCCAGAACTTCGGCGTGAACGATCTGGCAGCGGTCGTCTTCACTGGCCGATCCGAGGCCTCGCAGGATTTCACCAACAACACCCGGCTGTTGCTCGCGGCCGTGGACAAGTTCGTCGGCCGCAAGCTGCGGTCGGCGACGCTGACGCGCATCGAGGGCGCCCGCGTCAACCCCGACTCGGGGACGTTGCAGCCCGGCGACGACGTCGACCAGATGGATCGGGCGTTCCGCGCGCGATCGGTGATGGCGAACATCCGCAAGCTGTCGGAGTTCATGGCGGGTGTCCACGGCCGCCGCAAGGCGCTGCTGCTCGTCGGCGAAGGCGTGGACTACGACATCTACGAGGCGACCGGCGTCCTCGGCGCGACCGCGTCGTCGGTGATGCTCGATACACACGACGCCATCGCGGCGGCCACGCGCGGCAACGTGGCGATCTACGCGATCGATCCGCGCGGACTGCAGACCGGCGACGAGGATCTCATCACCACCAGCAGCACCATCGGCGATGCCGACAGCCGGTCGATCCAGAACGAGCTGCGGCTGTCGCAGGACAGTCTTCGCGTCCTGGCGTCGAGCACGGGCGGCTTCGCCGCCGTCAATCGCAACGACATGGACGGCGCGTTCGATCGCATCGTCACCGAGAACAGCAGCTACTACCTGTTCGGCTACTACTCGCCGAACGAGCGCCGCGACGGCCGGTTCCGGAAGATCGAGGTGAAGGTGAAGAACCCGCGGCTGCAGGTGCGTGCGCGCAAAGGCTACTACGAAGCCCGCGGCGGCAGGCGAGTGCCGCCGCCGTCGGCATCGACGACTCCGCCTGCCTTGACGTCGGCGATCGGCAGTCCGCTTCCCGTGACCGGCGTACCGATGAAGATGTTTGCCGCGGCCTATAAGGGCCAGGCGCCCAACGCCTCGGTGGCGTTTGCCGTCGAGATCGACGTGAACGGACTCGATTTCGTCGAGAAGGACGGCACCTACGTCGAGCAGATTGAATTCCTGAACAGCGCCACCGATTCGAAGGGCAAGGTCTATCCAGGCGATCGTCAGACGGTCAACCTGGCCATGAAGCCCGATACGTTCGCACGCGTGAAGAGCCGCGGCTTCCGGATGGTGTCGCAGGCCAACCTGCCGCCGGGGCGCTATCAGATGCGCGTCGCGGTGTCGAACAAGGCGGGCACGACCGGCAGCGTGTTGTACGACCTCGACGTGCCCGATTTCCAGAAGGAGCCGTTCTCGATGAGCGGCGTCTCGATCACGTCGCGCGCCAGCGCTGAAGCGCCGACGATCCGTCCCAAGAATCCGTTGGGCGACTATCTGCCCGGGCCGCCGACGACGACGCGCGAGTTCGCGCGCGATGACGAGATTGCGCTATTCGCTGAATTCTATGAGAGCAAGCCAGGCGCACCCGTGCACATGCTCGATTTCAAGGCCGAACTGCGCGCGGAAGGCGGCACCGTCGTGCGCACCGTGATGGACCAACGATCGTCATCGGAACTGCAGGGTGGCAGCGGCGGCTATGGCTTCAGCGCGCGCATGCCACTCGAGGACGTCGCACCGGGTCTGTACGT
>DASRJR010000525.1:0-3217 GCA_035649395.1 Vicinamibacterales bacterium | reverse complement strand
ATAGCTAATGAAAAGACGAACGTTCATCAAGGCCGCCGGCGTCAGCTCCGCTGCCACACTCATGTCGGGCCTGCCGACAGGGTGGGTGGGTTCCGTCTACGCGGACGACTCCCCCGAAGTCTCGGCCATGCGCTTCGGCATGATCGCGCTGACGGACTGCGCCCCGATCGTCATCGCGCACGAGCTCGGCTACTTCAAGAAGTTCGGCATCGACTCGACGATTTCCAAGGAAGCGTCGTGGGCGGTGATCCGCGACAAGCTGTCGCTCGGCGAGAACCATGCGACGCACATGCTCATCGGCATGCCGCTGGCCTCAACGATGGGGCTGGCCGGATCGCCGGTGAAGCCGATGGTGATCCCCTGGCTGCTGAATCGCAACGGGCAGGCGATCACGCTCAACAACAAGCTGAAACAAGCCGGCGTCAAAACCCCCGCACAGGTCAAACCGATCGCCGACAAGGCGAAGTCCGGCGGAGAGCCGCTGGCGTTCGCGATGACGTTCCCGACGGGCACACACGCGATGTGGATCCGCTACTGGCTCGCATCGGGGGGCATCCATCCGGACAAGGACGTCAGCCTGATCACCATTCCGCCGCCGCAGATGGTTGCCAACATGAAGGTCGACAAGATGGACGGCTTCTGTGTGGGCGAGCCGTGGAACAACCGCGCGATCGAGGACGGCATCGGCTACACCGTCACCACCACGCAGGCGATGTGGAAGGACCATCCGGAGAAGGTATGCGCCTTCACCGAAGAGTTCGCGACGAAGAACCCGAAGACGGTGAAAGCCATCCTCAAGGCGCTGCACCTGTCGAGCGTCGAGCTCGACAAGATGGACAACCGTCCGAAATTCGCCGAGGTGATCTCACGGCCGGCCTACATCAACTGTCCGCCGGCAATCATCCTCGAGCGGTTGATGGGCAAGTACGAGTACGGCGACGGCCGCGTCGAGCAGGACCCCTTCTACATGATCTATTCGAACCGGAACTGCAACTACCCGCATCAGATCTACGCCCAGTGGTGGCTCACGCAGTTCCGCCGCTGGGGCATGACGAAAGGCGCGCCTGACTATGCCGCGATCCCCAAGAAGGTGATGCGATCCGACATCTATCTCGAGGCGATGAAAGAGCTGGGCGTGAAGGTCACCGTCGCGGAAGAGAAATCGATCACGTTGTTCGATGGCACGTTCGACGCTAAGGATCCGGACAAGTACGCGCGCTCGTTCGCGATCAACAGCGTCGCTGGATAGCGACAGGGAGTCGAATTGAGCAAACGCATCTTGCATTCGGTTCTACCGCTGTGCGGCATTGCGCTCGCCGTTCTCGCCTGGTGGGCGGCGAGCCGCCTCGTCCCGGATCTCCCGTCCCCTGCGCGAACGTGGGAGGAGAGCAAGCTGTACATCCTCGAGCCGCTGAGCAAGCGTGGTGAAACGGATCAAGGCATCCTGTTGCTCGCCTACTACAGCCTGATGCGGGTTGCTCGCGGCTTCCTGCTCGGCATCGCTATGGCGACGCCGATCGGGTTCCTGCTCGGCGTCTCGCCGACGCTGACCCGTATGTTCGATCCGATCATGCAGGTGCTGCGGCCGATCTCGCCGCTGGCGTGGCTGCCGCTCGGGCTGGTGCTATTCCAGAAATCCGAGCCCGCAGCGCTGTTCGCCATCGCGGTGTGCTCGATGTGGCCGACGGTCATCAACACCATGATGGGCGTGCGCGCGATTCCGCAGGACTACTGGAACGTCGCCAAGGTGCTCCGTCTGTCGACGTTCACCACTTTCACCAAGATCATCGTGCCGGCCACGCTTCCCTACATCTTCACCGGCTACCGTCTCAGCCTCGGCATCGCCTGGCTCGTCATCGTCGCCAGCGAGATGCTGACCGGCACGCCCGGCGTCGGCGGATTCCTCTGGCAGGAATACAACAGCCTCGTCTATGCGCACATCCTGCTGGCGATCATCACGATCGGCGTCGTCGGCTTCGCGCTCGATCGCCTGATGGGCATCGCCGAAGCCAAGCTCAGGGCGGTGTGATGCCGTTCATCGAGGTGACCGCCGTCTCGAAGTCGTTCGCGGGATCGGCCGGAACGCGACACGTCCTGCGCGACGTGTCACTCGGGGTCGAGCACGGAGAGTTCGTCTCGATCGTCGGTGCGATGGGCAGCGGCAAGTCGACACTCCTGAGCCTGCTCGCCGGCCTGACCTCGCCCGATGCCGGACGCATCGTCATCGGCGGCGAGCCGGTGCGCGGCATCCGCAAAGACGGCGCCTTCGTGTTTCAGAACTACTCGCTCCTGCCGTGGTTCACGGCGCTCGAAAACGTTCGACTGGCGGTGGAGGCTGCTTTCCCCGACCTGTCGCGGCAGGCGCAGCGCGCCCGCGCAGTCGAGACGCTGGAACGCGTCGGCCTGGGGAGCGCGCTCAACCGGCGCCCGCGCCAACTGTCCGGAGGCATGCGGCAGCGCGTCTCGATCGCGCGTGCGTTTGCGACCCGGCCGGAGGTCCTCTTTCTCGACGAGCCGTTCGGCGCGCTCGACGCGCTCACGCGGGAGACGCTGCAGCAGGAGCTCGCTCGTCTCTGCACCGACGGCGAACGGCCGGTGACGACCGTGATGATCACGAACAACGTCGAAGAGGCGATCCTCCTCTCCGATCGGATCATTCCGATGATCCCCGGGCCCCTCGACTTCGCTCGGGGCGCCGTGACCCTTCGACAAGCTCAGGGTCACCCCGAGCATCGTCGAGGGGTGAGCCCCACTGAAAGGGCGCCAGCCACGCTGGGCAAACCTATCCCGGTCGAGCTCTCGCGTCCACGGACGGTGGCGCAGCTGGCGCACGACGAGCAGTCGACGCACGCACGCGGACACGTCATCGCCGCGCTGACCGCGGCGCTCGGCCGCAAGCGTGTATCGACCAGCAGCGGCGCGGTTCCATCGGCTGTGCTGCAGCCGGCAACGGAGGAGACGCGATGAACACTCCGTTGGAGCTCACCGGGCTGACCCGAGTATTCCCGACGCCGTCGGGTCCGTTCGTCGCGGTGAAGGACGTGAACGCCTTCGTCGGCTCGGGAGAGTTCGTCGCGATTCTGGGCCACTCTGGCTGCGGCAAGTCCACGGTGTTATCGATCCTCGCCGGCCTCGACCAGGCCACGTTCGGCGGTGTCGTGATCGATGGCAAGGAAGTCAGAGAGCCGGGACCGGAACGCGCGATCGTGTTTCAGTC
>DASRJR010000524.1:0-3191 GCA_035649395.1 Vicinamibacterales bacterium | reverse complement strand
CAGCACGGGAATGAACACGGCCACGAGCGAAATCGTCATCGAGAGAATCGTGAAACCGATCTCCTTCGACGCGTCATAGGCCGCGCGGAGCGACGACTTCCCCATCTCCATGTGGCGCACGATGTTCTCGAGCATCACGATCGCATCGTCCACGACGAAGCCGACCGAGAGCGTGAGCGCCATCAACGACAGGTTGTCGAGGCTGTATCCGAGCAGATACATCACCGCGAACGTGCCGACGACGGCGCCCGGCAGCGCCAAACTGGGGATGATCGTTGCCGACACGTTGCGCAGGAAGATGAAGATCACGAGCACGACGAGCCCCATCGTGATCATCAGCGTCAGCTTCACGTCGTGCACCGACTCGCGAATGGTCAGCGACCGATCGCTGCGGACGTCGAGGGAGATCGCCGCCGGCAGTTGTGCACGAATGCCCGGCAGCAGCGCCTTGATCCGCTCGACCGTGTCGACCACGTTCACGCCCGGCTGTTTCTGCACCGACAGATAGATGCAGCGCTCGCCGTTCTGCCAGCTCGCCGTTTTGTCGTTCTCGACCCCGTCGTAGACGTGCGCGACTTCGTCGAGACGGACCGGGTTGCCGTTGCGATACGCGATGATCGTCGGACCGTACGCCGCGCCCCGAAGCAGCTGGCCGTTCGTCTCGACCGTGAACGTCTTCTCGCCGTAAATGGTGCCGGTCGGCAGATTCGAATTGGCGCTCTGAATCGCATTGGCCACTTCGTCGATGCCGATGGAGCGGGCCGCCAGCTCGCGCGGATCGACGTCGACGCGCACCGCGTACTTCTGCGAGCCAAAGACCTGGACCTGCGCGACGCCGCTCACTGTCGAGATCCGCTGCGCCATGTTCGACTGCGCGTACTCATCGATCATGGACAGTGGCAGCGTCTTCGATCGAAGGACGATGAAGAAGATCGACTGGTCGGACGGGTTGACTTTCTGATACGACGGCGGCGCCGGCATCTGCGGCGGCAACTGGCGCGAGGCGCGGCCGATCATCGCCTGCACGTCCTGCGCGGCGGCGTCGATGTTGCGGCTGATGTCGAACTGCAACTGGATGTCGGTGCCGCCCTGCGTGCTGGTGGAGTTGATGCTGGTGAGGCCGGAGATCGTCGCGAACTGTTTCTCGAGCGGCAGCGCCACGGAGGAGGCCACCGTTTCGGCGCTCGCACCCGGCAGCGACGCGCTGACGCGAATCGAGGGGAAGTCGACGCTCGGCAGGTCGGCGACCGGGAGCTCCTGATACGCCAGGCCCCCGAACACCAGGATGCCGAGCATCAGGAGCGTCGTCGTGACGGGACGCTTGATGAAGATGGCCGAGAGGTTCATGACGTCCCCTTCGTGCTCACGGGTTCCTCGGCGCGTCCTGCACCCTTCACCGAGATGAGGCTCCCCGGTACGAGACGCAGATGTCCGTCGGTGACGACGGTTTCACCCGGCTTGACGCCGTTCGCGAGCACCGTTTCAGCAGCGCTCGTGCGGCTGACGACGACCGAACGCATTTCAACCGTGCGGTCGTCTTTGACGACGAACACGTACTGGCCCTGCTGACCTGTCTGCACGGCAGCCGTCGGGACGACGATCGCCGTCGTTTCGTTGGTCAGCGTGACGGTGACGTTGAGGAACTGGCCCGGCCAGAGCCGACGGTCGTCGTTCGGGAACGTGCCCTTCAGCTTGATCGTGCCGGTTGTCTGGTCAACCTGGTTGTCGACGAACGAAATCCGACCGACCGCAGGTGGTGCCTCGTCCTTCGGTGGCGTCGCTGTCACACGCAGTGCGCCTCGCGCCATGTACCGCTTGAGCTCGGGCAATCGCGCCTCGGGGATAGCAAACGTCACGGAGATCGGCGCGATCTGATTGATGACCACGAGCGGCGTCTGATCGTTGGCCCGCACCAGGTTACCTTCGTGCACTTGCAGCGCGCCGGTCCGGCCGGAGATCGTCGCGGTGATGGTGGCGTACTGGAGCTGGACCTGGGCGTTCTCGAGCGCGGCGCGGTCCGCGTTCACAGTCGCATTGAGCGCCGTCATAGAGGTGCGCGCCGTGTCGACCTGCTCTTTGGTCGCGATGCCGCGGTCGGCGAGCTCCTGGAAGCGTTTGAACTGCGCCTCGGCGTTGGCCGCCTGGGCGATGTCGCGATCGAGATTGGCTTTCGCCTGCTCGAGCGCCGCCTCGAGCGGGCGCCGGTCGAGCGCGAACAGCACCTGCCCAGCCTTGACGTCGTCACCCTCGGTGAAATTGACCGCCGTCATCTGACCGGTGATCTGTGAGCGGATCGAGACGCTCGAATACGGCTCGGCGGCGCCAATCACGGTGATCTCGATCGGCATCGACTTCTGGACCACCTGGGCCACGGTCACCGGGACTGCAACTGCGGCGCCTCCACCGCGGCCCCCGCCGCGCGCATTCGCGGTTGCGGCGGCATCCTCGGCGGCGCACCCCGCCGAAAGCACGGATATCGAGATGACGGCGGCAGAGAGGAGAGCTGGGATACGGTGCATGGGCTCCGAGGGCCGGCGAGCTCGCACCCCACCGCGCGGGGGTGCGCGGCGGAGACCCGCTCTGGCCCGCTCAAGATCATATATGCGAACCCGCGGGAGTCGTCGGCCGACTCGCGTTTTTGCCCTACCCGATATTTACTGCATAGGCCTGCCCCGTCTTTACCCAATGAAGAAGCGGAGGGTTAGGGAGATGTCTCCGTTGCTCCGTTCCTCCTGTTAATCCGTTTCCTCCGTCGCCTCCGTTACCTCGAGCGGACCGTGACAAAATGATGGCCGCATGAGCACACTCAAAATCAAAGTCATCGTGGGCAGCAGCCGTGCCAACCGCTTCAGCGAGAAGGCGGCGCAGTGGATCTACACCGAGGCGCAAAAGCGCTCCGATCTCGACGTCGAGCTGCTGGACCTGCGGGACTACCCGCTTCCCTTCTTCGAGGAGGCGATGCCGCCAGGGATGGCCAAGGACGGCTACACGAACCCGGCCGTCGTGAAGTGGCGCGACAAGGTCAGGGAGGCCGACGGCTTCATCATCTGCTCGCCGGAGTACAACCACGGCTACCCCGCCGTGCTCAAGAATGCACTCGACTACGTCTACTACGCCTGGAGCCGCAAAGCCGTGGCGTTCGTGAGCTGGGGCGGCGCCGGCGGAACCCGCGGTGTCGAGCAGCTCCGACT
>DASRJR010000523.1:0-6351 GCA_035649395.1 Vicinamibacterales bacterium | reverse complement strand
ACGGCGCGTGCCACGGCGACGCGCTGCTGCTGACCGCCCGAGAGCTGGCTGGGCAGGTGCTTGGCGCGGTGGGCCATGCCGACGCGTTCGAGCGCCGCGGTGACGCGCTGTTTGCGCTCGGCGGACCGCATGCCGCGATAGGTGAGCGGCAGCTCAACGTTCTCGTACACCGTGAGGTCGCCAATCAGGTTGAAACTCTGGAAGATGAAGCCGACCTCGCGATTGCGCACGCGCGCGCGCTCGGAGAGCGACAGGTCTGTGGCCGGCCGATCGTTCAGCACGTACTTGCCGTCGGTGGGCGTGTCGAGCAGTCCCAGGATCGATAGGAGCGTCGACTTGCCGCAGCCCGATGGCCCGGCGATCGAGACGTATTCGCCCTTGCCGATCTCGAGGTTGATGTTGTCGAGCGCGTGCGTCTCGACCTCGTCCGTGTAGAAGACCTTGCGGACACTTTCCAGCTTGATGAGTGGCTGGTTCATTTCGCTCCTACTCCTGTCGAAGGACCTGCACCCGACGCAATGTGTGTCCGGCTTGCCGGACCAACAACCTTAGACGGTAAAACCGGGCTCAACGGCCTATCGCAATCTCACGCGCTCGAACGCATCCCACGCCGACATGTCTGAGAGCACGACCCGATCGCCCTCGTTCAGCCCGGATTTCACCTCGATCGCATTGACCGAGCTCTTTCCGAGCGCCACCTGCACGCGCGTGGCGTCGCCCGAGGGGCTGGTGACCTTGAACAGACCGACGGTGCTCTGTTCCTGGCCGAGCGAGGGCCGACCGACGTAGAGGATGTTCTCCAGCCGCTCGAGCTGAATCGTGCCGTCGACACTCATGTCGGGAACGGCCCCCCGCACCAGTTCGTCGGTCAATGTGACGTCGACGGTCACGGTTCCGTTCGCCGCCGCCGGGTCCTTCCGACTGACTTTGCCGGCCATGATGCCGCCGCGGGTGTCGATCTCGGCGCTCTGGCCAATCTCGATGTCCTTGGCCTGCGTTTCCGCGATCTTGAGCTCCGCTTTGAGCCGCATCGGATCGGCGACCCGGGCCAGGTTCGCCCCCGGTCCCACGCGCGCACCGACTTCGACAGGTACCTGCTGCAGCACACCGGAGAACCCAGGGGTCACCCTCAGCGCGGCAAGGCGGCTCGCCTGAAGGCCAGCGACCGCCTGCGCCTGGTCAACCGCCGCCTGCTGCACGCGCAGCCGTGCATCGATCGACTGGCGCGCCGTGGCGAGACGCTCGTTCTCGATCTTGACGCGCTTCTGCAACGTCGTGGCTTTGAGCTGCGACTGCTTGCGCGTGATCTCCGAGACCAATTGCTCTTTGGCCAGCTCCTCGTCGGCCTCGGCCTGCATCCGCGCCTGCTGGAATTCGGCATCGAGCGCGGCGGCCCCAGCCTGATCCTTCAGATACTCGCTCTCGAGTTGGACCTTGAGGTTTTCGAGGGCCGCCTGCGCCGATTGCAGTGCGAGCTTGGCGTTCAGAGCTTCCTGTTCGACCTGAGGGTTGCTCAGCTCGAGGATCACGGAATTGGGGCCAACTGCCGCGCCCGGCCGGAGCAGAATCCGCTCGACGCGGCCATCCGTCGTCGACGGCAGCCACCGGGTGTCTTCAGGAACGAGCGTCCCGAGCCCTCGCACCTGCCGCACGATGGAGCCCTTCTTGACGGTGTCGATGAGCACGGTGGCTTGTTCGACGGTCGGCGCCGCAGGCTCCATGCGCGCGAGCGCGATCGAGACGGCCACGACGATGATCGCGCCGACCGTGGCATACCCTGCCTGGCGCAGCCGCTTTCGTTTCAGAATCGCAGGATCTCGGACAATGTCGGGCATCGAATCCCTATCAGGCTTCGGGGCTCAGGCCCCAGGCTCAGTGATGTCAAGGCCGCGGGCCCAGGCCTTCAGGCCCCAGCCCCGCTTCTGAGGCCTGAGGCCTAGGCCCTGAGGCCTCTAAAGGTCAAAGCCTATGCCACATTCTGGAATGGGTTAAGTACTTTGTTTATTGGCGTTCAGGGCGACTCAGGCAGCTGAGACCGAGCCGTGATGTTCGGTTGTGGGACGAGGCTGTTCGGCTCCGGAGACTGGCGAGTTCCTCCGTTCCTGAGTTCCGGAGTTCCAAAGTTCGTCGAACTTCGGAACTGGGGAACCTCGGAACTCTGGAACTTCGAATGCTAGGCGATGGCAGCGACGAAGAGCGTCGCATCGTCGCGAAAGTGGCCGCCGGTGAACGCCGACACGCGCTGGACGATCGCGTCGACCATGCGCCACGGCGTCTCGCCGCGCAGGCTCACGACGGTCTGGAGCAGGCGATCATCATCGAACTCCTGACCATCGGCCGATTCCGCCTCGGTGATGCCGTCGGTGAAGAGCACGAGCCGATCGCCGCGGCTGATCGCCACGGTGCCCTGCGTGTAGCGCGCATCGGCGGCGACACCGAGCACGAGCCCGCCGGCATCGAGTCGTACGATGGTGCCGTCGGCACGCACGAGGATCGGGAGGTTGTGGCCGGCGTTGGTGTACTGCAGCTGGCGCCGCTCCGTGTCGATCACGCCGTAGAAGAACGTCACGAATCGATCGAGCGGCGTATGCCGGCACAGCGCACGATTGGCCCGCTCGACGACTTCAGCCGGCGTGGCCTCGTCGCTGGCGAACGCCCGCACCGACGCTTGAAGATTCGACATCAGGAGCGCCGCGGGCAACCCCTTTCCGGCCACGTCGCCGATTGAGATCGCCGCACGCGTGTTCGAGAAGGAAAGCGCATCGTAACAGTCGCCGCCGAACGCCGACGCGGGTCGCCACACCGCGGCCATCTCGCAGCCATCGAGCGTCGGCATCGATGCGGGCAGCAGTCCGCGCTGAATGAGCTGCGCATCCTCGAGCTCGCGCGCCGCGTAGGCGTCGGCCCGTCGCAGCGCTCGCCCTTCGCTCACCTCGCGCTGAATCGTCTGG
Source organism: Vicinamibacterales bacterium (assembly GCA_035649395.1). Taxonomy (GTDB): domain Bacteria; phylum Acidobacteriota; class Vicinamibacteria; order Vicinamibacterales; family UBA2999; genus Gp6-AA40. The sequence continues at coordinate 3,400 of DASRJR010000523.1, read as the reverse complement.
GTGAGCATCGCGTTTTCCCACGGCTTCGGCACGAACGCACGCGCGCCGCGGCGCATCGCCTCGACGGCGGTGTCGATGCTGCCCCAACCGGTCATCACCACAATCGGCAGATGGCGATCGCGAGTGTGCACTTCGGTGAGGAGGTCGAGCCCTTCGGCGCCCGACGTCGTGTCGCGCGCGTAGTTGAGGTCCATCAGCAGCAGGTCGTAGGCGTGATCGTTCAAGCGATCGCGAACGTCCTGCACCGAGGTTGCGCTGTCGGCGTCGAGCCCCGCACCCCGAAGCAATAGACGCAGCGCGGCGATGACGTCGGGTTGATCGTCGGCCACCAGCACGCGGGGATTCGATGCGAGAGCCACGCGAACGCCTCTATCAAGTCGCGTACCAGAACAGGGTCAGCTGGTTGATTCGAGTTGAGTCGGTGCACACGGACACGGCGCGGGAGACACTGTCCCCGGCGATTTCCACCGCGGTGTCCGGCGGTGGGACGAAGCGTCCACCCATGGCACGCCATGGCGGTGAGGGCGGTCCTGTAAAATGCGCGTGACTGCTCTCCGCCGCTGTCCTCTCGCGACGGAACAATCGGGATGTCCTCTGTTTTCGAAGATTTATCGGCAACCACCATCAGGCGATTCGACGTCACACGCTTGATCGCCCGCGGTGGCATGGGTGAGGTCTACCTCGCCAGGGATGCCGTGCTCGGCCGCGAGTTGGCACTGAAGATCCTGCGCCAGGGTCTGACGAGCGACGCCGATCGGCTCCAGCGGTTCATCCAGGAAGCGCGCGCGGCGTCGGCGCTCAACCATCCCCACCTCATCGCCATTTACGACATCGGCGAAAGCGCGCCGAAGCGTAACGGCGTTGCGGTCGGCCCGCCGGTCTTGTACATCGCGATGGAGCTGGTGTCCGGCGACACGCTGCGCGCGGTGATCGCACAGGGACTGCCCGAGCTCAACCGGATGATCGAGTACCTCGTACAAGTGGCCGATGCCCTTACCGCGGCGCACGCGGCCGGCGTCACACACCGCGACCTCAAGCCAGAGAACCTGATGATTGCGGAGGGCGGGTACGCCAAAGTGCTCGACTTCGGCGTCGCGAAGCTCCGCGCCGATCTGTTCCGCCGGGAAGACGTGTCACACGACACGTCGGACAACCCCGGTGTCATCATGGGCACCGTCGGCTACATGTCGCCCGAGCAGGCGCAGGGGCAGGCCATCGATCACCGCACCGACATCTTCTCGTTCGGCTGCGTCCTCTACGAATCGATCACCGGGCGACGGGCGTTCGAAGGTGCGACCGCCTTCACCATCCTCAAGCGCATCGTCGACGGGCACCCGCCGCCGCTGACCGCGTTCGTTCCGAACGCCCCGCCGGCGTTGCAGGGGATCGTCTCGAAGTGCCTCGCGAAATCACCCGGCGAGCGCTATCAGTCGATGAGCGACGTCGCCGCCGATCTGCGTCAGGTGCTGCTCACGCTCGATCCTCGGTCGTCCGCCGCGCGTACGCGTCCGCGTTCACGACGCGGCAGCGTAGTGTTTGCGGCCATCGGACTGATCGCGTTCGCGCTCGCCATCGCGTGGGGCCTCGTCGGCGGCGGGCCAGTCGTTCAGCAGCCGGTGACCATCGAGCGGCTGACGGCGAACGGGACGGCGATCGATTCCGCGTTGTCGCCGGATGGCCGCTATCTGGCTTGGGTCGAATCGGTGGGAGGTCTGCAGAGCCTCAAGGTCCGTCAGCTGGGCGAGGATCGGAGCGTCGAGCTGGTTCCGCGCGCACAGGTTGGCTTCTGGGGAATCGCGTTCGCGCCAAACGGCTCGCGCATCTACTACTCCGTCAAGAGTGCCGAGCAGCCGGCCGGCCGTCTGTTTGTCATTGGCGTACTCGGTGGAACCCCGCAGCCGCTGCTCGAGGGCATCGATAGCGCCGTGACCTTCTCGCCAGACGGCCGACGCTTCGCGTTCTATCGAGTCAACCATCCGGAACGCGGGGCGACCGCGCTCCTCACTGCGGCGGACGATGGCACCGATCTTCGGACACTCTCGACGACGCGGCCGCCGGAGTTCCTCGTGCCGGCCTTTTTCGCCGCGCCCTCGTGGTCGCCAGATGGCGCGCGAATCGCGGCGGCCGTTCACAACGCCGATACCGGTGACGCGGCGCTCGTCACGATCGACGCCGCCACTGGTGCGCGTGCGCCGTTTGCGACGCGATTCAAAGACGTCACCTTCACCGCCTGGATGAAGGATGGCTCGGGGATCCTCTTCGTTGCCGATCAGATCGATGCGTTCAGGGAGTTCCCGCGAAAGGTATGGTTCCAGCCGCTTCCGAGCGGCGAGCCGCGCCGGGTCACACCGGACCTGGTCGAGTACCGCAACATCTCGCTCAAAGACGACGGCTCGGCGTTCGCGTCGATCGGGCTGGATGCGGTTTACACGCTCTGGCGCGTGCCGGTGGGCGCCGGCGATCCCGAACGTGTGGCGTCGGAGCGCTATGACGGTCTGCTCGGCGTCGCTCCGCTGAACGACGGGCGCATCGTCGTCACGACGGGCGAGCGGGGCAGTGCGCAGATCGCCATCATCGATCGCGACGGCTCGGGACGCGAGACGTTGACGAAGGAGGGCACCAACACCTGGCCGGCGGTGACGCCCGACAGCGGCACCATCGTGTTCGTGTCGAACCGCGACGGCCAGACCGGCATCTGGGCGATGTCGATCGACGGCAGCTCGCAACGCCTGTTGGCGCATCTGCCGAGGCCATCGTGGTTGTCGGTGACGCCGGATGGCCGGTCCGTCGTCTGCGCGTCACTCGGCCAGGCGGAGCCGTCAACGTGGCGCGTGTCGATCGACGGAGGCGAGCCGACGATGCTCGCGCCGGGTATCGATCGGCCGGCGGTCTCACCCGACGGAAAGACACTTGCCGGGATCCACTCGGGCCCGAACGGTCTGCTCACGCTCGTCACGATGCCGATGGATGGCTCGACGCCGCCGCGCACGCTCGGTACGATCGCTCCGGCAACGGCCAACGGGCTGATGGAGTGGACCGCGGACGGCCAGGCGATGCTGTACTCGACCGTCGAACGCGCCAACGTGTGGAAGCAGGATCTCAACGGCGGCCCGCCCGTGAAGATCACTAACTTGATGGATCTCGCGATCGTTCGCGGCAAGCGCACGCCCGACGGCCGCAGCCTCATCCTCGCCAGGGGAGTGGCGCAGACGGACGCGTATCTGGTCTCGGCATTCAAGTAGACCAGCTGTCGTTCAGAGTTCATCGTTCACTGTTCAGTGTTCCGAGTTCATGGTTCAGAGTTCGAGGGTTCAGAGTTCGTGGCTTGGGTGCGGAATCGCGTCGCCGAACGCGGCCCGAACCGTGAACTCCGAACTGTGAACCGTCGAACCGTGAACCG
>DASRJR010000522.1:0-3819 GCA_035649395.1 Vicinamibacterales bacterium | reverse complement strand
CGCTCCGGCGGCAGCCGGAAGAACGCCGTTGCGCGCACCGCGTTTCTCGCCATCAGCACGAACAGCTTCTCGCGCCAGATCGCCATGCCTCTTCTACGAGTGACGATGATCGTTTCACGACCGAGGAAGTACGTCACATCGTCCGCATCGATCGGGAGCCCCAGGGGGCGTGCCAGCAGCAGCGCATCGGGGACATTGGGATCCTCCATGAATCCGTACTGAATGCGAACGTTGTAGAGACCACACTCGAGCGGCTGGACGGACACCTGCTCGTCCATCGGCACGTGTGGCATCTGCGCCGTCACCACTGTCAGGACGATGACGTGCTCGTGCAGCACCTTGTTGTAGCGCATGTTGTGCGCGAGCGCGGGCGGCGTGCCGGTCGGCTGCGCGGTCATGAACACGGCCGTGCCAGGCACGCGCACCGGTGCCAGCGACTTGACCGTGGCCATGAATTCGTCCAGCGGGATCGCGCGCGCGGTGAGACGTTCGGCGACGAGCCGCCGGCCGGTCCGCCATGTCGTCATCAGCGTAAAGATGACCGTCGCCACGACGAGCGTCACCCAGCCACCCTGCACGATCTTCAGCGCATTCGCGCCGAAGAAGGCGGTGTCGATCGCCAGGAACAGCAGCATCACGCCGATCGCGACCGGCTTCGGCCATTGCCATCGCTCTGTCGCGATGACATACAGCAGCAGGACGGTGATGATCATCGTCAGCGTGACGGCGATACCGTACGCCGCGGCAATGGCACCTGATGACCCGAAGCCGATGACGATCACCACGGTCGCGACCATCAGCGCCCAGTTCACTTGCGGGACGTAGATCTGACCGATTTCCGTCGCCGACGTGTGCTCGACGTCGAGCCGAGGCGCCAACCCGAGCTGAATCGCCTGGCGCGTGATCGAGAACGCCCCCGAGATCAACGCCTGCGACGCGATGATGGCGGCTGCCGTGGCGATACCGACGAGCGGCAGCAGCGCCCATGACGGCGCGAGCTGGAAGAATGGGTGCTCGACGCTGGCGTCTTCCAGCAGCAGCGCGCCCTGACCGAAGTAGTTGAGCAGGAGCGCCGGCAGCACCAACCCGTACCAGGCTAGCCGGATCGGCTGTTTGCCGAAGTGGCCCATATCGGCATAAAGCGCCTCACCGCCTGTGACGGCAAGAAACACGGCGCCGAGAACGGCGAATCCAGCGAAGCCATTCGCCTCAAAGAAGTGCAGCGCATGTCGGGGATCGAACGCCGACAGGACTGCCGGCTCGCGAGAGATCCACCCCACGCCCAACGCCGCAATCGTAATGAACCAGACGATGACGATTGGTCCGAACAGGCCGCCGACCCGGTGCGTACCGAACTTCTGAATCGTGAACAGCGCCACCAGGATGATCACCGTGATTGGCACGAGGTAGCTGCTGAACAGCGGTGTCACGACCTCGAGCCCTTCCACGGCGCCGAGCACCGAGATCGCCGGTGTGATCATCCCGTCGCCATAGAGCAGCGCAGTGCCGAAGATTCCGAGCGCAATCAACACCGGCCGGCCGACCGCAAGCCGGGCCGAGCCGCCGCGCTCGCCGTGACGCGGTGGCACCAACGCCGTCAACGCCAGGATCCCCCCTTCGCCCTGGTTGTCGGCGCGCATCACGATCGCCACGTACTTCACCGAGATCACCAGCAGCAACGCGTAGATGATCAGCGACAGCACACCGAGCACGTTCTCGTGCGTCGGTGGCACTGAATGCGTGCCGAAGAAGCACTCCTTCATCGCGTAAAGCGGGCTCGTGCCGATGTCGCCGAAGACGACACCGAGGGCGGTCAGTGTCAGAGGAAGCAGGCTGCTCTGAGTCGAGTGCGGGTGAGACGCGGTTTGGACCACCGATGACGACGTGTCGGACAAAAGGCCTCCAAGTGCCGACGGGGTTAGCTGACGGGCTCGAGGTTGGAGTCCTCTACCATCCGCCTTCGCTCACGCTTCCGCGCGAGCTCCGGCGAGACGGACACGCCCCAGGAGGTCGCTACAATCCTCCAGTGGTTCCCCCGCATCGCTGGTCGCGAATTTGGCTCTCTCCAGATTATGCAGGCATGCTCCGCTTGGCCAAAACGGTCCCCAACTGTGTCGGGCCTGTCGGCGGGCATTTTTACGAACTTTTTATGACTTTCTTTCCAGGGCGGCCGATCGCTCGTCGTCCCCAACCGGGGCACTTTGCGTCACGCCAGGCACGCCGTCGAGCCGGTGGGCGAGGCGATGCGCCAGTCGGCGCTCGACGAGCCAGGCTCCGACGGCTGGGGTGAGGCACAGCGCGAGAGAAACCCACCAGATCGAATGAGACAACCGGTCGACGATGATTCCAGTGAGCGTGATAGCGCACGCGACGACGCTCAGCCGGTTTACGAGCGTCTGGCGAAACACCCGCGTCTCATAGAGTGCGAGGTAATCGGCCAGGATCGAATTCAGGTCCTCGTGCGTCACCGCCGAGGCCGGGATGGAGGTGACAGGCGACATGGTCGTTCACTCCTTGTAGCGTGCACGGCCGTAAAAAAGCCATAAAACCGCGAACCTCGTTCTGGCAACGCCTCCAACGCGCGTGGATGGCAGAATGAAGCGAACTGTCGATGGTTCGTCGAGTCCCCACCCGCGATCTCGCCGTCCTGCTGGCGAGCCTGAGTGCCATCGCGCTGCTCACCTGGTTATTGCGAGCCGTTCCCGACGTCAGCCCCACGACTGCCGCCCTCGCGCTCCTCCTGGTCGTGCTTGGCGCGGCGACCGTCTGTCGTCATCGCGTCGCCATCTTCGTGTCGATGGTCGCGATGGTGACGTTGAACTTTTTCTTTCTCCCCCCCGTTCACACCCTCTCCATCGCTGATCCGCAGAACTGGATTGCCCTCTTCGTCTTCCTCATCGTCGCGGTGATCGCGAGCAATCTCTCGGCAGCCGCGCAGCAGCGGGCACGCGAAGCGATCGAGCGCCGGAACGAGGTCACACGGCTGTTCGACTTGACGCGAGACGTGCTGCTGACGACGGAGACGAGCGGTGCAATCGAGACGCTCGCCAGACACGTCGCTCGCCGATTCGAGCTGCCGAAAGTGGCGATCTGCCTGCCAGTCGATCAGGGTTGGCGGGTGTACCAGGGTGGCGAGGAAATCAGCGTCGATGCGCACACGCTGAACACCGCCCTCGCCAAAGCGCGCGGCGTCGTCGAGTACGACGCGCGCCAACGCGCCTACGGCGGACACATTCAGGCCGGAGCGAGCAACGAAATCACAATCGTGCCGTTGCGGCACGGCACCAAGGCGACGGGCCTGCTCGTCGCGACCTCTCCGACGCTCGACATCGGCACGATGGACGCCGTGGCCGGCGTCGTCGCAATCGCCATCGAGCGCGCGCAGTTCCTGGCCGAACGCGATGCCGCCGAGCTCGTACGGCAGAAAGCGGATCTCGCCGCGACGCTGCTGGCGTCATTGAGCCACGACCTCCGGACGCCGCTGACGGCCATTCGCGTGGCGGTCGAAAACCTCCGCGGGGAGTTGTCGGCCGACGATCGCCGCGCGCAGGCGGCCGTCGCGGTTGCGGAGCTCGACCGGCTGACGCGCCTCTTTCAGGACATCCTCGACATGGCGCGCATCGATGCGGCCGCCATCCGCGTCGATCGACAGTGGGTCGGCGCTGCCGATGTCGTAGACGCCGCCATCGCACACGTCCGGCCCGCGCTCGAACGACACCAGATGCGCGTGGATGCCGTAAGCGACCTCGAAGTCGAGATCGATCCACGTCTCTCGTCGGGAGCACTGTCGCATCTGCTCGAGAATGCGGCGCAGTACTC
>DASRJR010000521.1:0-60036 GCA_035649395.1 Vicinamibacterales bacterium | reverse complement strand
GTGGAAGGTGTTCACCTTGCCAAAGCTCGCACGCATCTTGCCGGCCTTCACGAGCAGTCCGCCAGGCAGCGCCGGAAACGTCACGTATCCTTCTTCGAGCTCGACGCCGGATTCGCCGAATGCCGTGAAGAAGTCGGCGCGTGCGTACGGATCGACGATCGCCTGAAACGACGCTTCGGCTTCGCGGACCTGCATCGCCGGCTCCGGCGCGATGGGGTTGTGACCAGTGGCTCCGACGAAATTACCGATCACCGCCATGTCGGGATTGAAAACTTTCGATGCGCCTGCGGCCGCTTGCGGTTGGAGTCCGGCGAGCGTTGCGGCCTCGGGACCCTGAAGCCCCGGCGACGCCGGCGGCGCCTGCGCGGCGGCAGGCGCCGGCTGCGGTGCGGCCGGCGTCTGGACGGCGGCGAGCGCGGCTTCGAGGGCGCTCAATCGATCGCGATACTCCTTCTGCATCGCGTCGAAGTCCGCGCGAAGACGATCGATCTGCTGTCGCAGCGCCTGCGGGCTATCCTGGCCCTGCGCCGATGCCGTCGCCGGCAGCCACATTGCCGTGGCCGTAAGCGAGATGAGCACAGCACGCATTACACGCATACGCACTCCTCGACCTGAATCACGCGCGCGCATCGCCCTCGCCGAACCGTGTCGCACGGCGATGCGGCGGTGATGCGACGCTGTCCTGCGGCTCGCTCGGCGGGGGAATCCGTCGTCCGCTGCCCGGCAGTGTGACCGTGAACGTCGATCCCTCGCCGAGCCGGCTGTTGATCTCGATCGTCCCGTGGTGGCGATCGACGATCCACTTCACCAGACTCAGTCCGAGCCCGACGCCGTCGTTCGGCGCCGAACGTGACGCGTCGGCCTGGTAGAAGCGCTCGAACGCGTGGCCTGCCTGCTCCGGCGACATGCCGATGCCGGTATCGCGGACCTCGATCCGCCCTTTGCCGCCATCGGCCGAAACGCGAAGCAGCACGCGTCCGCCCTCGCGTGTGAACTTGATCGCGTTGTCGAGCAGGTTGAGGATCAGCCGTTGCAGCCATCCGGCGTCGGCGTCGACCGTGACCGGCCCGGCGCGCTCGCACAGCAGGTCGATCCCGCGCGCCTGCGCCACCGGTTCGAGCTGCTCGACGAGCGACGCCGCGAGATCGCCGACGTTCACCGGCGCAAACGTCAGCGGAATCTGGCCCGCCTCCGCGCGCGCGAGCATCAGCACCTGGTCGATCAGCCGCGTCAGCTTGTCGAGCTCTTCGATTTGACTGGCGAGCGCGCGCCGCTGATCGTCGGTGGCGGCGACGCGGAGCGCGAGCTCGATCTCACCGCGGAGTGCCGCCAGCGGCGTCCGAAGCTCGTGCGCGAGCGCCGCGCTGAATTGCCGCATCTCCGCGACCGAGTGTTCCAACCGCCCGAGCGTCTCGTTGAACGCGCGCGCCACGTCGTCGAGCTCGTCCCGGACGTTGCGGGTCGGGAGTCGCCGCTGAAGCGTCGACACGTCGATCTCGCGCGCCGCACCGGCCAGGCGCGACAGCGGGGCGAGCGCAATGCCCGACAACCACCACGATCCGAGCGCGGTGGCCAACAGCGACGGCAGCGCCAGCCACAACAGCAGGTCGCGATAGCGCCCCAGCGCCGCGTCGATGGTCCGCAGCGACACACCGACCTGCAGCAGATAGCTGCGGCCCGGTTCGCCGGGAATCACGCCGTTCGAGATCCGCAGACGACCGTAGTCGGTGGCGATATCGAACGGGCTCGGCCGCGATCGATAGGTTTGCACCTCCTCGGGTGTCAGGTGCAGTCCGAGCGGCACCAGGCCGGCCGACTGGAAGACCAGGCGTCCATTGTCGATGTCATAGAGCTGGTAGTAGCGCGTCGCTTCCTGCACGAACTCGACCTGATCGCTGTCGTTGGGATTGAAATCGAGCGACGGTTCACCGTCGGTGAAGCGCAGGTACCCGTGCAGCCCCTCGGTCAGCTCGCGCAGCCGCGTGCTGGCATCCTCGTCGAGCCATCGCGCCAGCACGCCGTACGACACGATGCTCACGGCGCCGAGCAGCAGACCCGACACGGTCATCGAGATCACTGCGAGGCGGAGACGGAGCGGCAGCCTCACGACGGCGCGTCGGTCAGCATGTAGCCGACACCTCTCACGGTGTGAATCAGCGCGATGCCATAACCGCGATCGATCTTGTTCCTCAGCGAGTTGATGTGGACCTCGACGACGTTGCTGATGCTGTCGAAGTGAACGTCCCAGACGTGCTCGATGATCAGCGAGCGCGTCAGCGGGCGATCGGTGTTGCGCATCAGGAACTCGAGCAGGGCGTACTCTTTCGGCTTGAGCTCGATCAGCTGGCCGCTGCGCCGCACCAGCCGCCGAATCGTGTCCATCTCGAGATCGGCGACCCGAAGGACGCTCTCACGAGGCGCGCCGCGGCGGAGCAGCGCCCGCAGACGCGCCGACAGCTCCGCAAGCGCGAACGGCTTGGCCATGTAGTCGTCGGCGCCGGCATCGAGCCCGGCGACGCGCTCGTCGAGGGAATCCTTGGCGGTGAGGATCAGCACAGCCAGCGACGGCTTCCGCGCCCGGATGTCCCGCAACACCTGAAAGCCCGAGCGTCCGGGCAGCATGAGGTCGAGCACCACCGCGTCGTAGTCGACGGCGGCCGCTTGCTCGCCGGCGGTGTTGCCGTCGTGCAGCACGTCGACGGCATAGCCTTCCTGCTGCAGGCCGGTCTGGATGAAACTGGCGACCTTCCGGTCGTCCTCGATCACCAGGACTCGCATGCGCTCCCTATGCTGCCACGAATCTGGAGGGGCGAAACCGCTGGTCCAGCTCGATCGCCCTTCATTAACAACTCTTAATCGAGCGTTCATCTCGCCCTCAGGTTCGCCTTCTTGAATAGACGCTGACAAGGACGATCGCCGAAGGCGCGGTGGCCAGGCGATGACAACGGAACGCAACACGAGAAGAGCGAGAGAGGTTATCCAATGCGAAGAGTGTTCACCACGATCGTGCTGACGGCCGTGCTGGCCGTGACCAGCGGGGCGTACGCCGCGATGGCGCAGACCCCGAGCAAGAAGAGTGCGGCGCCAGTGGCGGCCAAGCCCGCGACGGCCGCCAGTCATTCGGTGAAAGGCGTCGTGAAGTCGATCGACGCGTCGTCACTCGTCATCACGAAGTCGGGCAAGGCCGGCGGCGACATGACCTTCACGCTCAACGCCGACACGAAGCGCGACGGCGCGCCCGCGGTCGGGTCGCCGGTGTCGGTGCGCTATCGGTCCGAAGGGAGCTCGATGGTCGCCACGGCCGTGAGCGCGCAGCCGGCCAAGGCCGTCAAGACGCAGGCGAAGAAGTAACGCCGAACGACAGAGCCAGGACGCTCCGCAAATGATCGCTGCGATTGCTGCCCTCGTGCTCGCAACCGAGCCGTCGCGGGCGGCGACCGCGGACACGGTCACCCTTCGCGGACACTCCCAACTGGTTCGTCTGTTCGGCACCCCGGGCGCGGGCGCGCCGGTCATCGTATCGAGTGGAGACGGTGGCTGGATTCACCTCGGACCACAGGTGGCCGAGGCGCTCGCTGCCCGGGGGTACTTCGTGATCGGCTTCGACACGCGCGCCTATCTCGAGAGCTTCACGTCGCGCGCGTCGACGCTGCGGCCGGAGGATGTGGCCGCCGACTACCGTGAGCTGGTGCGCTATGCCGCGCGCGGGTCCCCGACGCGTCCGCTGCTGGTGGGCGTTTCGGAAGGGGCTGGACTGTCGGTGCTCGCCGCGGCCGATGACGTCACCAAATCGCTGATCAGCGGGGTCGTGGCGATTGGACTTCCCGACCGGAATGAACTTGGATGGCGCTGGAAGGATGCATGGATCTACGTGACGCATGGCGTGCCGAACGAGCCGACGTTCAGCTCCGCGGCGTTCGTCGGACGGGTGTCGCCGCTACCGCTCGCCGTGATCCACTCCACTCGCGACGAGTTCGTGCCGGCGGCGCAGATACAGTCGATGATGGATCGCGCCGCCGATCCGAAGCGGCTCTGGATGATCGAGGCGGCCGATCACCGGTTCAGCAACAACCTGGTGGAGCTGAATCGACGACTGTTGCAAGCGATCGATTGGGTGATGAGCCGGCGTCCCACCTAAGTCCTCCCGTCTCGCCGACCACGTCCGCGTCGGCGCGGGAACGCGCGCTGCGCGCGCTGCCGGCGCTGATCGGCCTCGCCCTTTTCTTCGTCGCGCTCGAAGTGCTGCGGCGCGAGCTGCACGCGGTGTCGTGGCGCACGCTGACGGCCGCGATTGCCGGAACGCCCGTCCATCTGTTGCTGGCGGCGAGCGGAGTCACGGCGATCAACTACGCCGTGCTGACGGCCTACGACTTCATCGCGCTGCGATCGATCGGCCGGCGGCTGCCCTCGTGGCGTGTCGGCGGCGCGTCGTTCCTGGCGTATGCGATCGCGAACAACGTCGGGTTCGCGATGCTGTCGGGCGCGTCGGTCCGCTATCGCTTCTATACGCGTTGGGGCCTGACCGCCGCGGAGCTGTCGTCGGTGGTCATCTCCTACTCGGTGACCTTCTGGCTCGGTTTGATGACGCTCGGCGGCCTCACGCTCCTGGTGAGCCCGCTTCCCGACGCGCTCGGTCTGCCCGCTCCGCGCACGGCGGCGGTGGTCGGCGCCGCACTGCTCTGTGCGTCGGGTGGCTACGTCGCGGCCGCGTGGCGCCATCGCGCGCCGTTGTGCATCAGGGGATTCGAGCTGCGGTTTCCGTCCGTCGGTCTCGCGACGCTGCAGGTGCTGACGTCGAGTGTCGAGTGGGCGCTGGCCGCGTCCATCGTGTATGTGTTGCTGCCGCCGAGCGGCGCCTCGTTCGTCGTCGTGCTCGGCGCGTTTCTCGTCGCGCAGATGCTCGGGCTGGCGGCACACGTGCCTGGTGGCGTCGGCGTGTTCGAAGGGCTGATGGTCCTGCTGTTGAAGCCATTCCTTCCGTCGGCACAGCTCGTTCCGGCCCTGATCGTGTATCGCGTGCTCTACTACGCGATCCCGCTGGCGATCGCGGTGTCGGCGCTGCTGGTCGATGAAGCGTGGCTGCGGCGGGCGCACGCGGTGCGCGCGGCGGCGTTCATCGGTCGACTCGCCGAGCAGATCACGCCGCGGTTGCTGGCCGCGCTGACGTTCGCCGCCGGCATGGTGCTGCTGTTCTCGGGTGCGACGCCGGCGGCCGAGCATCGCCTCGCCCTGCTGCACCACCTCGTGCCGCTCGGGATCATCGAGACGTCGCACGTCATCGGCAGCATTACGGGCGCCGTCCTGCTGTTGCTGTCGCAGGGTCTGGCCCGCCGCCTGGATGCCGCGTACTACCTCACGGTCGGTGCGCTCGCCGCGGGAATGATCGCCTCGCTGCTCCGCGCGGGCGGATGGGAGGAGGCGCTGATTCTCGGCGTCCTGCTCCTGCTGCTGCGGCGCGCGCGCACCGCCTTCACCCGCACGGCGGCGTTCTTCGCCACCCGGTTCTCGGCAGCGTGGATCGCCTCGGTGGTGGCGGTGCTGGCCGCCTCCGTGTGGCTCGGGTTCTTCGCGTTCAAGCACGTCGAGTACTCGCACGACCTCTGGTGGTACTTCGCCTTGAACGGCGACGCCTCGCGTTTTCTGCGCGGCACCGTCGGCGCGGCGACAGTCGTCCTGCTGTTCGCGGTCGCCCGCCTGATCGGCCATGCGCCGGCCGAAGTGGAGGAGCCCTCGGCCGACGATCTCTCCCGCGCCGGCGCGATCATCGCGACGCAGCCGGCGACGTATCCCAACGTGGTGTACCTGCGCGACAAGGCGGTGCTGCTCGACGAGGCGCGCGAGGCGTTCCTCATGTACGGCGTGCAGGGGCGAACCTGGGTCGCGCTGAAGGATCCGGTCGGGCCGGCGGATCGCGCCTGCGAGCTGATTCGATTGTTCATCGAGCGCTGCGATGACTTCGGCGGCACGCCGGCGTTCTACGAAGTCGGAACCCAGTATCTGCATCACTACGCCGACTTCGGTTTCACCACGGCGAAGATCGGCGAGGAGGCGCGCGTCGATCTCGCGGCGTTCACGCTCGACGGCCCTCGAGGCGCCCGCTACCGTCAGGTCACGCGCCGGTTCGCCAAAGACGGCTGTACGTTCCGTGTGATCCCGGCGGGCAGCGTGCCAGCGATGGTGCCGGCGCTCGCGAACGTTTCAGACGACTGGCTCCGCGAGAAGGCGGTCGCGGAGAAGGGCTTCTCGGTCGGCTACTTCGATCGCGACTATCTCGCGAGGTTTCCCGCGGCCATCGTCGAGCTCGAGGGCCGCCTCGTGGCGTTCGCGACGTTGTGGCCTGGCGGGAGTGGCCAGGAGTTGTCGCTGGATCTGATGCGCTATCACCACGACGCGCCGAAGAACGTGATGGAGGCGCTCATCGTGCACACGATGCTGTGGGGCCAGTCGAACGGCTATGGGTGGTTTTCGTTGGGCACTGCGCCGATGTCCGGCTTCGAGGCGTCGGCGGTGGCGCCGCTGCGCTCACGCGCCGGGCACTTCCTCTATCAGCACGGGGCGCGGTTGTACAACTTCCAGGGACTGCGCGCCTTCAAGGAGAAGTTCGATCCGGTGTGGGAATCGCGGTATCTCGTCTACCCAGGAGGCTTGCGCCTGCCACGCATCGCCGCCGACGTGTCCGCGCTCATCGCTGGCGGCTACCGCCGTATCTTCAGCAAGTAACCCGAACACCGTGGATGGCCCGCCCGGGTTCCCCCGTGTGAAGCTGGGCGTTACACTGCTACCCGTGCAGTGGAGCGTACTCATCGTGGACGACGATGCCGAGCTGCGTGATTTGCTGGCATCGACGCTGAAGAAGGCCGGGCATGCCGTGCGGCAGGTTGGAGACGGCCCCGATGCCCTCAAGATGCTCGAGACATCGGAGTTCGATCTCGTCCTGCTCGACATCAACCTGCCATCGATGAACGGACTCGACGTGCTGGCGCATGCGCGCACGCTCCCGCATCCGCCACTCGTGGTCATGATGACCGGCGACGACACGTCGGAGCCGTTGCTCGAGGCGGTGCGGCTGCAGGCCTTCCGCTATCTCCGCAAGCCGTTTCCGTTGCAGACGGTCGTCGAGGTCGTCGCCGATGCGACGGCGTCGGCGTCGGTCGCGCGACTGCCGATCGAAGTCGTGTCGGCCAAGCCGGAATGGGTGGAAGTGATCGCGCCCTGCACGCTCGAGATGGTCGATCGCATTCAATCGTTCATGATGCATCTCGAGGCGGATCTGGCGGAGGCGGTCCGGGAATCGGTGGCGCAGGCGTTTCGCGAGCTGATGATCAACGCGATCGAATGGGGCGGCAAGCTCGACCCGACGCGGAAAATCCGCATCTCGTGCGTTCGCGCCAAACGGCTGCTGCTGTACCGGATCAGCGATCCGGGCGAAGGGTTCGATCTCGATTCGCTGCGGCACGCCGCGATCTCCAACCCTCAAGACGCGCCGATGCGGCACCTCGTCGAACGGCAACGGCAGGGGCTTCGCCCCGGCGGGCTCGGCCTGATGATGACCCGCTCACTCGTCGACGAGTTGATCTACAACGAATCGCGGAACGAGGTTATTTTCATTAAGTATTTGGATTGACGGCGCTTTCCGGCTCGGATCGGGGTCGGGTGTTTCGGGAAAAGATCCTCGGGAGAATACCTGATACCGCCGGGCTGCTGCGCTTTCCATACTGCGAAGGTTTCGCCGTCCCCCGAGGGGTCTACATGGCACCGCCAGAGCGAAGGAGAACATCTATGGCACGTGACGGAAGCCCGTCCCAGCCCGAGCAGCAGACGCGTGAATCGACGATGGCGCTGCTGCGAGAGCTCGTCTCGCACCTGCGCGAGAACCGCACCGAGCTGAGGGAGGAGTGGGCACGCCGGATCACGGAGTCGCGCCTGCTCACGGCGATGACCCGCGAAGAAGTATTTGCCGAGGCCACCACGGTCTACGACAACTACGTGGCCGTGCTCGAGACCGGCAGCGTCGAGGCGCTGCAGGCCTACGCGCGCGACCTCTCGGAACGCATCATTCCACGAGGCGTCGAGACGCAGGAAGTGCTCGGCATCGTGCTGCTGCTGCGCGACGTGCTGGCGCGTTCGCTGTTCAAGAAGTATCAGCTCGACTTCGATCTGCTGAACCGCGTGCTCGACGCGTACGAACCGGCGGCCAACCGGATCGCCAACACGGTGGCGGTCGGGTTCGTCCAGGAGCGCGAGCGCATCATCCGTCAGCAGCAGGAAGCCATCCGCGAGCTGTCGACGCCGGTGCTGCGCGTCCGTGAGCGGTTGCTGATTCTGCCGATCATCGGTTTGATCGATCCGCAGCGCGCGCGGCAGCTCACCGAACAGCTGCTGCGCGGCATCCGCGAGAACCGCGGCAAGGTCGCGGTCATGGACATCACCGGCGTGCCGGTGATCGACTCGGCGATCGCCAACCGTCTGGTGCAGACGGTCGAGGCGGCGCGGCTGCTCGGCGCGACGGTGATCGTCACGGGACTCTCTCCGGAGATCGCGCAGACGCTGGTCACGATCGGCGTCGACCTGAGCAAGATGAACACGGTCGGCGACCTGCAAGGAGGGATCGAGCTCGCCGAACGGGTGCTCGGCTACAAGGTGGTCCCGCTGGAGGATCCGGGAGCGCGCCATCACTAGGATCGTCACCGCCGCGCCCGCCACGGTGAACCCCTGCGACTGCTCCCGTGACGCTACGAGCGTGAGGACTGCATGGCCGTTCCGATTCTGAAGCAGAGTCATTTCCTGATCGCCAGCATTCAATCGGCACTCACCGATCAGGATCTGATTCAGCTCCGTGACGACCTGGCCGAGATGGTCGGCCGGTATCGCGCTCGTGGCGTGATCGTCGACGTCACCGCGCTCGACGTGCTCGATTCGTTCGCGACGCGGACGCTGCGCGCCATCGCCTACATGACCAAGCTTCGCGGCGCCGAAACCGTGATCGTCGGCATTCAGCCAGAGGTGGCGCTCTCGATGGTGCAGCTCGGGCTGACGCTGGAGGACGTGCCGACCGCGCTCGATCTCGAAGAAGGGCTGTTGTTTCTGAACAAGCGCCTCGAGGACGCCCATGGAGCGTGAGGTCCGCGTTCGGATTCAGTCGTCGACCGATATCGTCTCGGCGCGACAGCAGGGGCGCGCGCTCGCGGCGCAGGCCGGCTTCTCGAGCAGCAACCTGACGATCATCGCGACCGCGATCTCCGAAGTGGCCCGCAACATCGTCGAGTACGCCAAGGAAGGCGAGGTCGTGCTCAGTCTGATCAACGACAGCCACAAGAAGGGGCTGCAGATCGTCGCGTCCGATCAGGGTCCAGGCATCGCCGATATCGCGACGGTGATGCGCGACGGCTATTCGACCGGCAAGGGACTGGGCATCGGGCTGCCGGGATCGCGGCGGCTGATGGACGAGTTCGAGATCACCTCGCAGGTCGGCAAGGGCACCACCGTGACCATGCGGAAGTTCGTGTCATGAGCATGGTGGCCAGCGGGGGGACGATCGAGCGTCACGGAGCAGCGGTCTCGTGGGGCGCGGCCGGTTCGCCGCTCGCTCCCGAGAGCGCCTCGGGCGACTTGTGCAGCGTCTGGACGCCGGCTGACGGCGCGCTGTTCGCGGTTATCGACGGATCGGGGCACGGCCACGAAGCGGCGGCGGCGTCGCAGCTGGCGCACGGCGTCATCGACGACCACGCCCGGGAGTCGCCGGTTGCGCTGATCGTGCGATGCCACGAACGGCTGCGCGGCACGCGCGGTGCGGCGATGACCCTGGCGTCGTTGAACCTGCGGGATCGCACCATGACCTGGCTCGGGATCGGCAACGTCGAAGCCGTGCTGTGCCACACGGCGACGAGCGGCGAGAGCCCGTCGACCGAGCGCGTGCTGCTGCGATCGGGCGTCGTCGGCTACCGCCTGCCGGAGCGTCTGAAAGCCGAGGTGCTGCCGTTGAAGCATCTCGACACATTGCTCATCGCGACCGACGGCGTGCGTCCGGAGTTCGCCGAGGAATGTGCGCTGAGCGGCGAGCCCAAGGTGGTGGCGGCACGCCTGCTGGCGCAGTACGGCAGTCAACGCGACGATGCGCTCGTCGTCGTGGCGCGGTATCAGCAAGCGGGGAATGCATGAGCGAGCGTGTCGACGTACTCGCCCGGGACTATTCGATCGCGCTCGAGCAGTATCTCGCCGAACAGGCGGAGCCAGGCCTCGAACGGGCGTACGAGCTCGGACGACGAGCGCTCGCCGAAGGCTCGGGCGTGCTGGAGATGGCGACGGTGCACTCGCGCGCCTTGCCGGCGGCGCTCGCGTCCGCGACCAGCGAGACCGACCGGGTGAAGCGGCTCGAAGCGATCGAGCGGTTCTTCGTCGAGGCCTCGTCACCCTTCGAGATGGCGTTTCTCAGCTTTCGCGAGGCGAACGTCGTCCTGCATCGGCTGAACGATGTGCTCGAAGGACAGGCGCGACGGATCGCCCACGCGTTGCACGATGAAGCGGCGCAGCTGCTGGCATCGGTCCACCTCGCGCTCGCCGACATCGGCGTGCGCTACCCGGACACCGCCAAGGCGCAGAACGATGTCCGCGGGCTGCTCGAGCAGATCGAGGAGCGGCTGCGCAACCTCTCTCACGAGTTGCGGCCGCCGATTCTCGAGGACCTCGGTCTGGTGCCGGCGCTGGAATTCCTCGCCGACAGCGTGCACAAACGGTGGGGGCTGGCGGTGACGGTGCAGGCCTTGATCAACGGCGGCGTACCCGCGACGATCGAGACGACGTTGTATCGCATCATTCACGAGGCGCTGATCAACGTGGTCCGTCACGCGAAAGCCACGCGCGCCGACGTCGCGCTGCGTCGCGAGGCGCATCGCATCGTCTGCTCCGTTCGCGATGACGGCATCGGTCTCGATGCCTCGGTCAAGGGTAAGAGCGGCCGATCGGGTCTCGGCCTCGTGGAAATTCAAGAGCGGACGGCGGCGCTTGGCGGTGTGCTTCGGCTCGAGCCGAACGTCGGGCGCGGCACGGATCTGAGCGTCGAAATTCCCCTGGAGCGGTGATCATGAGCGTGACGATTCTGCTGGTGGACGATCACCCTGTCGTAAGACAGGGGTTGCGTGTACTGCTGGAGCGCGAGCGATTCGAGATCCTCGGCGAGGCCTCCGACGGCCTCGAAGCGATTGCGATGTCGCAGCGGCTGCAGCCCGATGTCGTCGTGCTCGATCTCGCGATGCCCGGCTTGAATGGACTCGGTGCTGCGCGCGACATCACCAAGGTCTCGCCGCGCTCGAAGATCGTGATGCTGACGATGTACACGGAGGAGCATCACATTCTCGAGGCGCTGCGCGCCGGCGTGAAGGCGTGCGTGTCGAAGACACAGGCGGCCGAGCAGCTGATCGGCGCGATCCGCGAGGTCTGCTCGGGCGGCATGTATCTCAGTCCGAGCGTGTCCGGTGCCGTGGTGCAGGCGTATCTCGCCAAGACCGATCCCCCTGCCGATCCGCTCACCGGCCGCGAGCGTCAGGTGCTGCAGCTGATTGCCGAGAGCAAGACGACGAAAGAGATCGCGGTGATCCTCAGCGTCAGCGTGAAAACGGCTGAGACGCATCGGACCAAGCTCATGGAGAAGCTCGACATTCACTCGACTGCTGGCCTCGTGCGTTACGCAATCCGCCGAGGTCTCGTGCAGCCATGAGGGCGCATCTCCGGGATCACACTCCTGTAATAAGGGCGGTTTACCTGATAGGGAAACGCGGCAGCATCGCGCACACTCATTCGGCTCACCCCCGGGTGAACTAACGATGGGCGCGCAGAACGTTTTGTTCCTGCGCCGCTATCGCGCGGCGCTCCTCGATTACCTCCTCGGCAATCGGGAAGCCGAACTCACGCGCGCGTATGACCTTGGCCGACAGGCGCTCGCCGACGGTCATGGACTGCTCGATGTGCTGCGCACGCATCAGCGCGCGATGCACGCCATCATCGAAGCCTCACACAACACAGAAGAAACATTGAAACGGTTGGACGCTTCTTGGGAGTTCCTCGCGGAGATACTCTCGTCCTATGAAATGACGACGAGAGGCTACGTCTCGTCACTTGGTCAACGCGTTGTAACAGGCCGGAAAACACGTCGTCGCGCGCTGCCGCCACTGTCGGGTTAGGTGTCGTCACAGGTTCTTTCCTCGAATTTTCAAGGAGATCACCTGATAGTCAGTCTTCACGCTGCTGCCTAGCATGTCTGCTGTTGCGTGGGTGGACTTACGTCCCGCACGCAGCAGGCCAGGCGCGTTCCCCAGCCTCTTTCTGAGGCTCGCCTCATCGGCCATTCGTGACTTCACGTCCTTCGGGAGGGTGTCCCGATCCAGCTCGGGTACACCAAAGGGGGCGAAGCCTTGCCGTTGATCGACACCGCAGCACTGGACGTGACGTCGAGCGGTGCCACGTCGTCACTCGCGTCGGGACCGTGGTACGCACTCTGGACGCATAGCCACTGCGAGCAGCTGGTGCACGATCAGCTTCGACAAAAAGCCTTGCCCGCATTTCTGCCGCGCGTCGACATCTGGTCGCGGCGTCGCGGGAAGCGGCGTCTGATCAAAGCGCCGATGTTTCCCGGCTACCTCTTTCTCCAGCATCGAATGGACAAGGACACCTACATCGCGGTGAGCCGCATCAATGGGTTGGTCCGTGTGCTCGGAGAGCGGTGGGATCGTCTGGAAGAGATTCCACACAGCGAGATTGAGGCGATCAAGCGGATCGATGCGGCGTGCTGCCCCGTGTTGCCGTACCCGTATTTGAGAGAAGGACAGCGTGTGCGCATCACGGACGGGCCGTTGACCGGCGTGGAAGGCCTGCTCGTCGAATCGCGCCCCAACAAGGGACTGCTGGTGCTGTCGGTGCATCTCTTGCAGCGCAGTGTTGCGATGTCGGTCGACGCCACTTCCGTGGTGCCGGCCTAGCGGGGTGGCGACGATGATGATGCGCACAACTCGACCGCTTCACCGCGCGCGAACGATTGCCGCGCTGTTGCTTGCCGGCGCGTGGGCGCCGGCCACGCTCGTCGCTCAGGGTCCCACCAGCACCGCACTTCCCACCGAGACCCAAGAGCATATCGACGGACCGACCTACGCACGTGTGGCCTTGGGCTTCACCCAGATCTACGACGACAACATCTTCGTGGTGGCGAAGTCGCAGCATCCGCAGTCCGACCTGGTGTCGCGCTTCGGGCCGACCTTCGAAGTGGGGCGCCGCAGTCGCCGGCTCGATCTGACGGCGAAGTACGGGTTGGCCGCGGAGCGGTACTTCGAACGCATCGACTTGAACACCGACCTCGCCTATCAGGACGGCGGTTTCCGGATTCGATACAACACGACTCCGCGGACCGAATACGCGTTCGAGGCGCAATACGTCGACACTCAGACGGCGCAGGATCTCAATCTCATGACCGGGATCGCGGCCGGACGCGGGCGAGCCGAGCGGCTCCTGGCGCGTGGGCGCGCCGGCCACGATGTGACCCGGATCACCAACCTGAACGCGAGCTACGAAGCGTCGAACGACACGTTCGTCGAGACGAATACGAACCTGAGACAGGAAGCGAAGGTCGGGCTGGCGTGGACTGCGAGCCGGCGCACGTCCTATCGCCTCGACGTCCGCGCGCGCTACGTCACGTTTAACTATGAGCGACAGAACGAATTCGGTCTGAAATTCCGCGATCTCGGCGCGCAGAACTCGCAGGTGCTCACGGGTGGCGTGACCTACGCGCTCACGCCGCTGACGACGGTCGAGGTCGACGGCGGCCCGCGACTGACGGCGGGCGACTGGACTCCGGAGATCGCAGGAACGATCCGACGACGCACCCAGAAGGGTGAGATTTCAGCTGGCTACTCGTCGTCACAAGACACGGCCATCGGCGAGCCTGGCCTGCTCGACGTCAAACGAGTGTTTGCCCGCCTGTTGGTGACGCCGGTGCGTGTACTGACGATGTCGGCGACTCCGGCGTTTGCGAAGAGTCAAAGTCTTGGTCAAAGCCTTGGTCGTAGCACCGATGTGCGCGAACTGGATGTCGACATCACCATCCAGGTGCTGCGGCGATGGTCGTTCGGCGCGGCCGCTCGCGTCAGCGACCAGAGCATCGAGTTGAACGGCGTGAACGATCCGATTGAGTCGCGGCGTCTCTGGCTGACGACCACGGTGACCTTGCCATGATGGCGACGGAACGAATCCTGATCCTCGGCTGCACGCCGCTGTCCGAGCAGCTGATTCAAGAGATGGAGCGCCGCCCGTCGCGGCGGCGCGTCATTGTCGGTGTGCTCGACGACAGCCGGTTGATTGGTGGCGGCCACGCCGAGGTGGCCCGTCTGCAGCGCATCATCGAGAAGCTGTCGCCGACTCGCCTCGTGTTCGCACTGAGCGAACGCCGCGGGCGGACGCCGTTCGGCACGCTGCTGGAGTCGTGCATCGCCCGCGGTGTGATCGTCGAGGACGTGGTCGAGTACTACGAGCGCATCGCCGGGAAACTGGCGTTCGAGTCGCTGGCACCGATGGCCGTGATCCTGTCCGGCGGGTTCCGCCCGCCGCGGTTCTATCAGGCGGTCTCGCGCGGCGTCAGTCTGCTCGTCGCGCTGCTGGCGGTGATCGCGTGCGCGCCGCTCATGGCGATCGTGGCGCTGGCGATCAAGCTCGATTCCAAGGGACCGGTGTTCTTTCGGCAGCAGCGCGCCGGCAGCGGCGGCAAGCCGTTCACCCTCGTGAAGTTCCGGACCATGCAACACGGCGGCACCCGGCGTTCGGAATGGGAAGGCGACAACCGGGATGCCGTGACACGCGTCGGGAAGTTCCTTCGAGCATTCCGGATCGATGAAGTTCCACAGTTCATCAACATCATTCGAGGCGACATGAACCTGATAGGCCCGCGTCCCCATCCGGTGTCAAACCTCGAGCTCCTCACGCTGGTTGCACGCAACCTGAACGAGCTCACTGGCGCCGCGATCAGCTGCTACATGCTGCGCGCGCTCGTGCGTCCTGGCCTGACCGGCTGGGCGCAGGTGCGCTATCGCTACGCGAACAACCTCGAGGAAGAGCTCGAGAAGCTTCGCTACGACCTCTATTACGTGAAGCACCTGTCGTTGTGGCTCGACCTCCGGATTGCGCTCGAGACGATCAAGGTGCTGCGCGGGCAGAAGGTCCTCGACCTGCCGCCGCAGCCGGCCGCGGCGCGTCCGCTGCGCACGGCGCGGCCGCCGCTGCGCTCGCTCGACGTCGCCCGTCTGCTGCTCGTCGCGGTGTTGCCGCTCGGGATGCTTGGCGGACTGGCCGATGCGGCGTCCGCGGCGCAACAGCGGCCGCTGTCGCAGAGCACGCCGCAGTCGCAGCAGGTTTCGACGCCGGCATCCCAGCCGGCGGCACCGGTGGCTCAGAGCGCGCCGGCGCCCCAGCCGTCCACGACGCAGCCGACTGCGGCACCATCCGCACCGCCATCGTCGCCGACAGCCGCTCCGGCCCAGTCGCCGACAGCGTCGACACCGACGACTCCCGCGGCACCACCACCGCAACCGTCTTCGGTTTCGCAGCAGGCACAAACATCGACGGCGCCGCCGCAGACACAGACGCAGTCTCGAGGGGCGTCGCGACAGCAGCCGCCGCCGCAAGCGGCCACCACCCGCGCGGCGGTCGTCGATCCGACGAGACCCGACTACGTGATCGGACCCGACGACGAGCTCGAGATCTCGGTCTGGGAGAACGCGGCGCTGACGCGTACCGTTCCCGTTCGCCCCGACGGCAAGATCTCGCTGCCGCTGATCAACGACGTCCAGGCCGCCGGCCTGACGCCGATGCAGCTGCAAGGCGCGTTGGCCAAGGCGCTGACGTCGTTCGTGCAGGCGCCTGAAGTGTCCGTGATCGTGCGGGCCGTCCACAGCTTCAAGGTGTCGGTCATCGGCGAGGTGCGCGAGCCCGGCCGGTTCGAGCTGACGGGACACCCCACCGTGCTCGACATGCTTGCGCTCGCCAAGGGACTCACCGAATACGCGGATAAACGACGGATCGTGGTGTTGCGACGGGAACGCGGCCAGAACCGCCAGATTCCTTTCGCCTACGACAAGCTCCTGTCGGACAACGGAGAAGGTCTCGAGAACTTCTTCGTCCAGGCCGACGACATCGTGCTGGTGCGCTAATGGAACCGATTGACATTCCAACGAACGAGGAAGAACCGTACGGCCGACGCATTGATCCGGATCTGATTCGCGAAATCTGGCATCGCCGTCGAGGCATCGGCATCGCCGTTGCGGGCGCGGTGCTGGTCAGCGGCATCAGTGCAGCATTGTCGCTGCCGAATCTGTATCGTGCGACCGCAAAAGTACTGGTCGATCGCCAGGAGGTCGCCGAGACGTTCGTACGCCCGACGGTCACGGCGGAGCTCGAAACGCGGATTCAGACGATTCATCAGCAAGTCACCAGCCGCGAGCGATTGACGGCCCTGATCTCGAAGTACGGGCTGTATCCCGACGAACGGCGTCATCAGCCGCTCGACATGGTCGTCGACGGGATGCGACGCGACGTCGATCTACGACTCGAGGGCTTGCAGACCAACGGCCGCAACTCGACGGTCGCGTTCACGGTGAGCTACCGCGGGCGCGATGCCGCGACGACGGCTGAAGTGACGAACAAGCTGGCCGACTACTACGTCGAGGAGAACTCGAACGCGCGGCAGCGCCAGGCCATGCGAACCGCAGGGTTCCTCAACGAGCAGGTGGAGTCGCTGAAGGCCGAGCTCGAGCAGCATGAGTCGAAGACCGGCGACTACATTCGCCGTAACAGCAGCGCGCTGCCGCAGCAGCTCGGGGTCAACGAGTCGGCCCTGAGCCGCTTGAGTGCGCGGCTGCAGTTGAACAACGACCTGCAGCAACGGCAGATGGAGCGGCGCGAGCGGATTCAACGGGAGTTGACCGACGCGTCCAGCGGCGCGGTGATGGCCGACGTGCGGACGGCGGAGAGCGAGTTGGCGAGACTCAGGCAGGACCTCGCCGCCATGAAAAACCGCTACAGCGATCGCTATCCCGAAGTAGCGCGGTTGAGTGCCGAGGTGACGGCGCGCGAAGCCCAACTCGCGGCGACGCGCTCGGCCGCCGCCAGAGTCCCGCCGCCGTCAGCGACGACCAAGCCGGCAGCCGGGACGGCGTCGCTCTCCGATGTCGACGCGGAGCTCCAGGCACTGCGATCCGAGGAGGGCGCGTTGCGGCGCGCGATCGGATCCTATGAGCAGCGGCTGGCCAGTACGCCGACGAAAGCGATGGATCTCGAGCGGCTGGCGCGCGGCTACGACACGACACGCGACCGCTATCAGCTACTGCTGAAAGCCTACGAAGATGCGCGGATTGCGGCGACGCTCGAACAGAATCAGGGCGCCGAGGAGTTCCGCATCCTCGACCCGGCGATTCCGCCGCGCTCGGCGATCGCGCCCAACCGGGTGTGGCTGATGGCGATCGCGGCGCTGGCGGCGCTCGTCGCCGGCGTGATCGCGATCGTGCTGTTCGAGCAGCTCGACTCG
This sequence comes from Vicinamibacterales bacterium, assembly GCA_035649395.1. Classification (GTDB taxonomy): domain Bacteria; phylum Acidobacteriota; class Vicinamibacteria; order Vicinamibacterales; family UBA2999; genus Gp6-AA40. The sequence goes on along the minus strand of DASRJR010000521.1, from coordinate 42,479 downwards.
TCGTTCCATGCGCCCGACGACCTGCGCTCGTTCGTGAAAGCGCCGATTCTTGCCACGATCCCGCGGGTGCTCACGACCGCAGCGACGCGGCGGCGTCGGATGCGTCGCGTGCTGGCCACGAGTGCCGCGATTGTCGTGCTGTCGCTGCTCGCCGCCGGTTCCTGGTTCGTCACGGCGGGCAACGAGATGATCACCCGCCTCACCACGCGAGGAGTGTGACCATGGAAACGCTGCTGCAGCAACCGTCACGGCAGGAGCGTCCGCGTCCCGCCGAAGAGCTCGTCAGCATTCGCAAGCCGCACTCGCCGGAGGCCGAACAGTACCGCGCGTTGCGGGACACGATCGAGCGAAAGCGGCGCGACAACGATCTGCGTGTCGTTGCGGTGACGAGCGCCGGACCCGGCGAGGGCAAGACGGTCACGAGCCTGAACCTCGCCGGTGCGCTCGCGCAGTCGTCAGGCACGCGCGTGCTCCTGGTCGATGCGGATCTCCGCCGCCCGGCCGTGGCACGCTATCTCGGCCTCACCGACGAGCGCTCGCTCGGGTTGGCCGACATCCTCGCTGACGACACGTGCACTCTGACGGCTGCCGTCCGGCGCCTCGATGCGATCAACGTCTCGGTCCTGTTGCCCGGACGCGCCCACGCGAAACCGTACGAGCTGCTCGCGTCATCGCGAATGGAGGGCGTGCTCGGGGACATGCGTCGTCAGTACGACTTCGTGCTGCTGGACACACCGCCCGTGCTGCCCGTTGCCGATTGCCGCGCGCTCGGCCGCTGGGTCGACGCGTTTCTGTTCGTCGTCGCCGCGCACCAGACGACGCGCAAGATGCTCGGCGAAGCCGTTCGACAGCTCGATGGCAGCAAGGTCATGGGCATGGTCTTCAACGGCGACGACCGGCCGCGCCGCAAGTACTACGGCTACTACGGAACCTGAACACATCGCGCGCACCTCAGATCGAGCGCGCCTCGTTGGTCCTTGGTTCTTCGTTCGTGGTTCGTGGTCCGTCCCTGGTCCTTGGTCCAGGGTCCCTCACGCAACCGGGCCACTGCACTCTCGCATGGACAGAGGACGAAGGACCAAGGCCGGACCACGCCCGAAGAACCAAGGACAAAGGACGATTTCATGAAATTGCCTCGTCTGCTCCAGGACTGGGTCACAGTTCAGGCGCGGACGCGACCTGACGCGACCGCGGTCGTCTGCGGTGCAGCGCGACTGTCGTACGGTGAGCTCGATGCGCTGTCGAATCGACTCGCCCGCGTGCTCAGGGAAGCGGGCTGCCGTCAGGGCGAACCGATCGCGCTGCTGGTGCCGAAATCGCCCGTCGCGATTGCCAGTCTGCTCGGCATTTACAAAGCCGACGGCATCTGTGTTCCGCTCGACCCGGCAAGCCCGAGCGCGCGGTTGCACCGGATGATCACGACCTGTGGCATCAGATGGATGCTGGCCGGCGGGGACATCGAGCCGCTCCTCGGCGAAATCGTTGCAGCGGAGCCACCGGGCCGGCTGTCGATTGGATGGCTCGATCAGACAGCGCCGCGCGCCCTGAACGTCGAGTTCCGCGTCGAGGACCTCTCGGTGTACCCCGCCGATCCCGTTCGCGTGCGCAACCGATCGTTCCATGCGGCGCACGTGGTCTTTACATCGGGGTCGTCGGCGCCCAGGGCCGTCGTCCTCACCCATGCGAACGTGATGCACACGGCCGCGTGGGCGACGCGGTCCTTCGGCCTCGAGTCTGGAGATCGCCTGTCGTGTCACTCGCCGCTGCATCTCGACCTGGCGCTGCTCGACGTGTTCGCGGCGATGGCGGTCGGAGCGCAGCTCCATCTGGTTCCGCCGCTCGTCAGCGTGCTCCCGAACAACCTGGCGGCGTTCATCGGCACGTCGGAGATCACGCACTGGTGTTCGGTGCCATCCGTGTTGTCGCACATGGCGCAGTTCGATCTCGTTGGCGACTTTCCGGCGCTCAAGCGTGTGGTCTGGGCCGGCGATTCGCTGTCGCGGTCATCGCTGGCCCACTGGACGACGCGGCTGCCTCACGTCGCGTTCACACACCTGTACGGCTCCGCGGAAACCGGCATCGTGAGCGCCTCCTACACGGTTGCCGCCGGTGGTGACGCACCAGCGTCGATTCCGATCGGGACGCCGTGCACGGGGCAGGAACTGCTCGTGCTCGGGCCGGCGCTCGAGTCGCTCCCGGCCGGCGAGGTCGGCGATCTCTACGTCGGCGGTGTCGGCGTGGCGCGTGGCTACTGGGGCGACATCGCGCAGACGAATGCGGCATTCGTCCGTCATCCCCAACATCCGGAGCAGCGGCTGTTTCGTACCGGCGATCGGGCGCGCATCGACGCCAACGGCGTCGTGCACCTCGAGGGACGACGTGACGGACAGATCAAGACGCGCGGGTATCGTGTCGAGCTGGCCGAAATCGAGTCGGCGTTGAGCAGCATCGACGCCGTCAAAGACTCCGCGATCGTGGCGCTCGACCACAGCGGTCTGGACGGCGCGTTGATCTGCTGCGCCTACGTTCCGAAAGCGGCGGGGGCATGTAGTCCGATCACGCTGCGGCGCCAACTGAGTCGCCTGGTCCCCAGCTACATGTTGCCGGTGCACTGGATGCCCTCCGATGCACTGCCCGTCGGCGGCAACGGCAAGGTCGATCGCGTGCGTTTGAAGGGCTTGTTCGAACAGCGCATCGGCGCGACGCAGCGACAATCCGCATGAGAATCGGACGCACCCTCCCGCCGGCGGCCGCGCCGCTCGGCCCGGCAGACCTGTGGCACGGGCTACGCGGCATGCGTCATCCCGAGCCGGCGTTGTCCTCGTTCGAGGCGGAGATCGCGCGCACGTTCGGCGTGCGCCAGGTGTTCCTGCTGTCATCGGGGACGGCCGCGCTCACGGTGGCGCTCGAGGCGCTGGCATCGCTGTCGCGGCGGACCGACGTGGTGCTTCCGGCCTACACCTGTTACACGGTGCCGGCCGCCGTCATCGCGGCTGGACTACGGCCGGTGCTGTGCGACCTCGAGCCATCGTCGTTCGACTTCGATCACGCGCAGCTGGCGCGCGTCGTCAACGACCGAACGCTGTGCGTGATCGCGCATCACTTGTTCGGCGTTCCATCCGACCTCGCCCGCGTGCGTGCGGTTTGTCAGTCTCACGGCGCCTATATGGTCGAAGATGCGGCGCAGGCCATGGGTGTGAAATTCAACGGCCAGATGCTCGGCACGTTCGGCGACGTCGGCGTCTTCAGCCTCGGCCGAGGCAAGCAGGTCACTTGTGGTGACGGCGGCGTGATCGTCACCAATTGTCCGACGATCGGAAGCGCGGTCGAGCAGGTCTACGCGGCGGTTCCATCATCGGGGCTCACGAGCGCCGTGGCCGGCCTGATGAAGGTCGTGGCGATGTCGCTGTTCATTCGTCCGAGCCTGTATTGGATTCCCGCGGGCCTGCCGTTTCTTCGTCTCGGCGACACCATCTTTCCGACGCGGGTGACGCCGCGACGCCTGTCTGGATTGCAGGCCGGCCTCATGCGCCGGATGCGGATTCGGATGCAGCGCTCCCGTCGCACACGCAGGGAGAACGCGCTGGAGCTGCGCCGGCGCCTCGGGTTTGGATGGCCATCACACGGCAACCATCCGTACTTGCGCCTGCCGGTCTTCGCGGCGACGACTGAGGACAAGCGACGAGTGCTCGACGAATCGCGTCGACACGGTCTGGGGATCGCCGCCGGCTACCCGACGGCGGTCAACGAGATTCCTCAGATCGCCGGGCGCTTCGCCGGCCAGCAGTTTCCGCGCGCGGCGTTCGCGGCGGATCACCTGCTGACGATTCCCACACACCACTGGCTGACCGACGGAGACAGGCGCGCGATCGTCAGCCACGTGACGGGCAAGGTCGGTCCGTCCCCCGTCAGTGTTGCTACGACCGAACGTTCTGACAACCGATCCGGTGTTCACGTGACCACTGCCGTCAGTCACACGAGAGCCAGCACCATCTCCAATGCGTTGACCGTCGATGTCGAGGAGTACTACCACGCGGCGATCTTCAGACGCGGCACGCAGGGCATTCCCATCGCCACGTTCGAGAGCCGCGTCGAGCAGAACACCGACCAGTTGCTCGCGCTGATGCAGGAGCATGGAGCGAAAGCGACGTTCTTCGTGCTCGGCGAAGTGGCGGCGCTGCATCCGGCCGTGGTCCGGCGAATCGCCGAACACGGTCACGAGGTCGGCTGTCACAGCGATCGGCACACGGACGTCCACCAGCAATCGCCGGGCGAGTTTCGAGACGACGTCCGCCGAGCGAAGCAGTGCATCGAGGACGTCATCGGCGAACCGATCGTCGGGTATCGTGCGCCGAACTTCTCGATCGGACGCGAGCAGGGCTGGGCGTTTCAGATCCTGCTCGAAGAGGGCTTCCGCTACGATTCGAGCGTCTACCCGATCGTCCACGATCGCTACGGCGTGCACACGGCGCCGCGTTTCCCTTACGAGATCTGGCGCGACGGGACGTCGAGTTTGATCGAATTCCCGATCAGCACGGCGCGCGTGCTCGGATGGAACCTGCCGATCGGCGGCGGCGGCTATTTCCGGCTCGCGCCGTATGCGTTGTTCCGGCTCGGCATCCAGCGCGTCAACACCGCGGAGGGGCAGCCGGTGATGTTCTATCTGCATCCGTGGGAGCTCGATCCTGACCAGCCGCGCCCGCCGATGCCGTGGCGCGATGCGTTCCGCCATTACGTCGGCGTCAAGAAACAGGTCGCGAAGCTGTCGCAGTTGTTCGCACAGTTCCACTTCAGCACCGTTCGCGACGTGCTCGACCACTACCCGATGCCGGTGGCGCCGCCCGTCGCCAGCCCGTTCGAATTCACAACGCCTCGCGCCCGTGCATGATGGTGCTTCCTTCAACAGTGAGCGTCACGCGGCTGCCTCCAGACGCGATCGAAAGCTGGCCCCTCGCCGCGGATCCTCGTCCCGATCTCGCGCACGCGCCGCAGTGGGCCGACGTGATTCGCCGTGTCTATGGCCATCACCCGCTGTACCTCGGCGCCGAGGACGCAGCCGGGCGACGCGCGCTGCTGCCGGCCTTCATCGTCCGCCGGCCGTTCATCGGCGACGTCGTGACGTCGATGCCGTTTCTCGACGGCGGCGGACCGACCGCGGCCTCGGCTGAGCTCATCGAATCGCTGATTACCAGGCTCGTCGACGAAGCGGCGGAGGCCGGCGCACGTCTGGTGGAACTGCGATCGCCGCGGCGGCTCGGGCTGACGTCGCCGCCGCCGCGAGAGCACAAGGTCAATCTCGTGCTGACGCTGACGCCGGATGCCGACGTCGCCTGGCGTGCCCTCGATCGCGGCGCGCGCAGCGAGATTCGTAAAGCCGAGCGCTCGGGTCTCTCAGTCGAGTGCGGCGGCGTCGAGCACGTCGACGCGTTCTACTCCGTGTTCGCCTCGCGCATGCGTGAGCTCGGTTCGCCGGTGCACGCGAAGTCGTTCTTCACGACGATGGTGGAGGCGTTTCGCGATCGCGCACGCGTGATGATCGTGCGCAAAGGGGACACGACGATCGGCGGACTGGTCGCGCTGGCGACCGGCGACGTCCTCACCGTCCCGTGGGCGTCGTGTCTGACCGAATACCGATCGCTCTCCCCCAACATGCTGCTGTATTGGGAGACGATTCGCGGTGCATGTCGCGACGGGTTCGGCCGCTTCGATTTCGGCCGCTCGACGCGCGGCTCAGGGACCTATCGATTCAAACGCCAGTGGGGAGCGGAAGAAGAGCCGCTCTTCTGGTACACGATTCCGGTGGCGGTCCATCGGCGGACGACGCGGACGTTCGAGGCAGGCAAAGGAACGTTCATCCACCTCTGGAGAGCGCTCCCGCTCGGTGTCACCCGGCATCTCGGACCTCGCGTCCGGAAGTACCTCATTCAGTAGACCAGCGAACCCGTCTGGTCGATTGACGATGTCCACCAGGCCGGAGGACCGGCCACGCGAAACCACGCTCATGAATGTGCTCGTGTTGGATGGAGATCAGCGGGCCGCGCTCGCGGTGACGCGATCCCTCGGCCGGCGTGCCCTGTCGGTGATCGTCGGCGAGCAGCATGAGCGGCCGCTTGCGGCGTCGTCCCGGTACTGTGCCCGCCGGATCACGTATCCCTCGCCGTACCGGGAGCCCGATGCGTTCGACCGCTTCATCGAACGCCTCGTCGTGCGCGAGCGGATCGACGTGCTGATGCCGGTCACCGACGTCACGACGTATGCGATTGCGCGAAATCAGGATGCGCTGCGCGCGCATACGGCGCTGGCCGTCCCGCCCTTCGACGCGTTCGAGCGCGTGACCGACAAAGGGGCGCTGCTGCGGCGCGCTGACAAATGCGGCATCGCGATCCCGGCAACGCACTTCGTCGATGGCATCGCGACGCTCAGAACCGTTCAGGACCGGATCGCGTTTCCCGCGGTGGTCAAGGCGACGCGGTCGCGGATTCCTACGCCCGACGGCTGGCTTGGCTGTGGCGTGCACTACGTCTCGACGCGCGGCGAGCTGCTGAAGCTCTATCAGGGGACCAGTTATCTCGCGTCGTACCCCTCGCTCGTCCAGGAGCGCATCGTCGGCCGTGGCATCGGCGTGTTCGTGCTCTGCGAGCGCGGCCGTGTGCTGACGACGTTCCAGCATGCGCGGTTGCGAGAGCGGCCGCCGTCGGGCGGCGTGAGCGTGCTGGCGGAGAGCCGTCCGGTCGACCCGGAGCTGCGCGAACAGGCGCGGCGTCTGCTCGAGCCGCTCGGATGGCACGGCGTCGCCATGCTCGAATACAAGCAGGACCGGCAGACCGGGACGCCGGTGCTCATGGAAGTCAACGGCCGGTTCTGGGGATCGCTGCAGCTTGCGATCGACGCTGGCGTGGACTTTCCGTTTCTGAGTTGCCAACTGGCGCTCGGGGGCCGCCCCGCGCTGCCCGACACCTACGCCGTCGGCCGCAGGACTCGGTGGTGGCTGGGTGACGTTGAGCATCTGCTGCTGCGCGTCTCGGGCCGCGATCGCATCGCCGCCGATGGTGAGACGTCGATCCTGCGCGCGGCGCTCGAGTTCATCCGAGCGAGCGCACCTGGCGTGCGCAACGAGCTCGTCCGGCGCGACGACCTCGCCCCGGCATGGCACGAGCTGTGGCACTACGGACGGTCGCTCGCTGGCACGGTCGCCCGCCGGACGCGGCGGCCGATGACGAAGGTGGCCGTCGACACGCACGTGCGCGTCGAGCGGGGACGCTGATGTCCACCCAGGTCGTCGCCGAACGTCACGAGCGTCGCTCGGAAGCCGTCAGGTCGTCGCCGGCATTGCATCTCTGCCACATCATCAGCGGCGATCTCTGGGCCGGCGCCGAGAGCCAAGTGACGGCGTCGATCGCGTACCTGGTTCAGCAACCTGGCGTGCGCATCACCGCCGTACTGCTGAACGATGGCCGCCTCGCCGATGAATTGCGGCGGCTCGACGTCACCGTCATCGTCATCGACGAGACGCGGACGAGCCTGCTGGGTCTCTTGCTCGGGCTGCGGCGCGTACTCCGTGAGCATCCGTGCGATCTCGTCCACGTGCACAAGTACAAGGACGGCATCCTGGGCACGCTCGCGGCACGAATGGCCGGCGTGCCATGCGTCGTGCGGACCATTCACGGTCTGGTGGAGCCGGAGCGGGGCTGGCGCCACATCAAGAGCCAGGTGTACGACGGACTCGATCGGCTCACGCAGCAGAATCTCTGCGATCTCGTGATTGCCGTGTCGCAACGCATGGTCGAGACGCTCTGGGACTCGGGATACCCGGCCACGATGGTCACGTGCATCCATAACGGCCTCGATCTGAGCCGGATCGTGCCCAGTCGCGACCCCATGCTCGTGCGATTGGAGCTCGGCATCGATCCGACCGCGCCGTTGATCGGCACGGCCGGCCGGCTGGACGTCGTCAAGGGCCACGCGCATCTGCTGCCCGTCACGAAGCGACTGCTGCAGGTGGACGCGCGCGCGCGCATGCTGATCGTCGGCGACGGGCCGCTGCACGAGGAGCTGCGGACGTCGGCGCACGCGCAGGAGGTCGGCCACGCCTGCCTGTTCCCCGGATCGCGCCGCGACATCTACGACGTGATGGCGGCGCTCGACATCTTCGTGCTGCCTTCGCACAGCGAAGGCCTTCCGATGTCACTGCTCGAGGCGATGGCGCTCTCGCGTCCGGTGGTGGCGTCGGACGTCGGCGGTATTCCCGAAGTGATTCAACACGGCATCAACGGTCTGCTGGTGCCGCCCGGCGATGAGGGCGGGCTGACGCGGGCCTGTCTCGAGCTGATGCGTAATCGCGAGTACGCGGCGCGGCTCGGTGCGCGCGCACGACAGACCGTCGAACGAGCCTTCTCGCACGAGCGCAGCGGCGCGGCGCTCCTCAACGTTTATCGAAGCCTCGCACCGATGTCGTCGCACCGCGCGAGAACACACAGGTGAGCTCGATGTTCGATACCGGTTCATCGATCCTGGAATCGGCCGACAAGCCGCGGCCGGGCGTCGGGTCGCTGCTGACGGCGGTCGTGCGGAGCGTGGTGGAACGCGCGCGGCTGAAGGTCGCCTGCGAGATCGCCCGCCGCTCGACGGCGCAGGTTCGCCGCGATCCCGCCGCGCTGGTGCAGGCGCTGCGCACTGCCACGCAGTTACTGGTGGTGTGTCACGGCAACATCATCCGCAGTGCGTTTGCGGCGCGATTGCTGCAGCAGCGTCTGAACGACGCCGACCATCGGCGCATCGTGTCCGCCGGCGTCGAAGCGCTTCCCGGGCGGTCGGCCCATCCGATCGCGCTGCGACTCGCGCGGCGACGGCAGGTCGATCTTCATGACCACACTGCCTCGCGCGTGTCTGCGGCCGCCATGCAGGCCAGCGATGTCGTGCTCGCCGTCGATTTGATCCAACTGGTGGCCCTGCGGGAGCGGTTTCCCGAGGCCCGCCCGAAGATCCATCTCCTGACGTCACTCGCACCCTCGACGCCGATGGAAATTGCCGATCCAATCAACGGCGACGACCGGGCGTTCGAGGTGTGTTTCGACCACATCACTCAGGCCGTCGATGCCATCTGTCTGGCGGTCGGCAACCGCACCGCGAGCCGCTGAATGAGCACCCTGAAGAGCCTGCTCGGCCGAAGTCTCTTCGCCGTGCGCCTCGACGCGCTGCTGATGAGGCACGAGGCCGTGATTGTGGCGTTCCACCGCGTCCGCGACGATTCGGATCGCTCGGACGGGTTGACCGTCGATACACGTACGTTCGAGGAGTACTGCGAGTTTTTCAAGCGCTTCTTCAACGTCGTCTCGCTCCGCGATCTCGTGAGCATGCTCGAGCGCGGGACGACGCCGAGCCGTGCCCTCGCCATTACGTTCGATGACGGCTATCGGGACAACTTGCTCAACGCCGCCCCGATATTGGCGAGGCTGGAACTGCCGGCGACGTTCTTCGTCGTGTCGCGATGGATCGGCACGAGTGTCGTGCCGTTCTGGGACCTTCGGCGGGGCGTGCAGTATCCCTGGATGACGTGGGACGAGGTCATCGCCCTGCATCGTCTCGGGTTTGACATCGGCGCCCACACGCGCACCCACGTCGACCTGGGTACGGTTCAGCCCCCGATCGCACGAATCGAGATCGAGGGAGCGCGCGACGACCTCGAGCAAGCGCTCGGAGCGCGCGTGGAATCGTTCGCGTATCCCTACGGCGGGCGCGAGCATTTGACCGAAGCCAATCGCGCGCTCGTCAAAGCCTCCGGGTTCCGCTGCTGTTGTGCGGCGTTCGGGGGCACGATTACCCGCGGGACGGATCCGTTCCATCTTCCTCGTGTGCCGATCTCCACCTGGCATCCCCATCCCTACCAATTCGGGTTCGACCTTGCTCTAGGCAGAAGCGTCGACGCCCGCACGGATGCATCGTGCTACGTAACGTCGGAAGTAACTGGGTACTGATCGTCGTCAACGTCCTCCTGAGCTACATCACGACGCCGATCGTGCTGCACACGCTCGGAGGGGAGGGTTACGGCACCTGGACGTTGGTCAACGCCATCACGGGATATCTGAGCTTGATATCGCTCGGAGTGCCGATGGCGCTCGTGCGTTTCCTCGGACAGCACCTGAGCCTGAAGGATTGGACCAAGTCGAACCAGACGATCGGTACGTGCGCGGGGCTGTATCTCGTTCTGGCCGGCGCCGCATTCCTCATTGGCGGTGCGCTTTGGGGAATGTTCCTGTTCTACGACATCCCCTCGAACTATCGGACCGACGCCTACGCGGCCTGTGCGCTGATGGTCGTCTACATGTCGCTCAGCTTCGTGGCGCTGCTGCCCGAAGGCATCCTGTTCGCCCATCACGATTTCGTGCCGAGGAATCTGGTCCGCGTGAGCACGCTGCTGCTGCGGTTCGCGCTGACCATCTGGGTGCTGCCGCTGCGCCCGTCGCTGACGTTCCTCGCGGTCATCCAGTTGGTGGCGCTCGCGTTCGATTTCACGGCGTCGTGGGCGCTGGTGCGTCTCCGCTACTCCTACATCCGCATCAATTTGCGCCTGTTCGATTGGCGCATGATGCGGCAGATCCTGTCGTTCAGCGTGTTCGTGCTGTTGATGGCCGGCGGCGGTCGTCTCAGCTTCGAAACCGACGCCATCGTCATCGGGGCGCTGCTGGGCGTCGGATTGATTCCGTACTACGCCATCGCGAACAGCCTCGTCGTCTACCTGGTCGAATTCGTCATCGGCATTGCGGCGGTGGTCGCGCCGATGGCGACCTCGCTCTCGACGCAGAACCGCGCCGAGGAGCTGCGCGAGGTGTTCCTCAGGTGGTCCAAGGCGTCGCTGTCGTTGTCGATTGCCGCCGGACTGTTCCTGTTGGTCCTCGGTCCGCGGTTCGTCGGATGGTGGATCTCACCGGAGTACCAGGAGGCGTCCGGAGCCGTCCTGCAGATGCTCGTTGCCTCGTGCTTCGTCTTCCTGCCGGCACGTGGGGTCGCGCTGCCGATCCTGATGGGGCTGGGCAAGCCGCGTGTTCCGACGGTCGTCTTCCTGGCAGCCGGCGTAGTCAACCTCCTGATGAGCGCGGTACTGGCGCGGCCGTTGGGTCTGACTGGCGTCGCGATCGGCACCGCGGTCCCCAACGTGCTCTTCGGCGTGGTGGTCATCGGGATCGCGTGTCGCGAGTTGAAGGTGGGCCTGCTCGAGTACGTGCAGTACGTGGTCCCACGTGCCGCGCTCGGTGCCGTGCCAGTGCTGGCGCTGCTGTTCTGGTTCAAGGAGTGGTTCGGGGTCGTCGGTCCGGTTGGCTTCATCGCCGCCGGAGTCGCGATGACCATCGTGTTCGGTCTGATCTGGATCTTGTTCGTCTACCGTGACGATCCCTACGTCGACGTGCGCACACCCCTTGGCCGACTGCGCGAGTGGAGTGCCTCGGCGACACGGCGACAGGCCACGCCGGCGGCGGATCTACGGGCGCGCTGACATCCTTCAGTGAAGATTCTGACCATCGTCGGGGCACGGCCCCAGTTCGTCAAAGCCGCGGCCGTCAGTCGAGTCCTGCGGCAGCGCCATCAGGAAATCCTGCTGCACACCGGCCAGCATTACGACTACGAGATGTCGGGGATTTTCTTCGATGGGTTGGCACTGCCCCGACCGGATGTGAACCTCGACGTCGGATCGGGCACGCACGCGCAGCAGACGGCCGCCATGTTGAAGGGCATTGAGGGCGCACTGTTGTCCGAGCGGCCGGACGCCCTGCTGATCTACGGCGACACGAACTCCACGGTCGCTGGTGCGTTAGCGGCCGCCAAGCTCTGCATTCCGATCGTGCATATCGAGGCCGGCCTCCGAAGCTTCAACCGTCGGATGCCTGAAGAACTCAATCGGGTCGTCGCCGACCATCTCTCTGAGCTGCTGCTCTGTCCGAGCCAGACGGCGATCGACAACCTGGCGGCGGAAGGCGTGGTCAGGAACGTTCATCTCGTCGGTGACGTGATGCTCGACGTGCTGAATTGGGCTCGCAGCCGCGTCTCCACGGGTGCTCCGGCGATCCTGAGCCAGCTAGGACTCGAACGCGGTCGATATCTGCTGGTCACGTTGCATCGGGGCGAGAACACCGACGACCCGAGTCGCCTCGCGAGCATCCTGTCGGCTTTCAATGCGATCGAAGAGCCGATGGTCTTTCCAGTGCACCCCCGAGCACGCAAGGTGATCGGGACGGCGGGACACGTGCTGAAGCCGCATGTGCGTCTCATCGATCCGCTTGGCTACCTCGAGATGGTGGCGGTGGCGGCGGGCGCCAGGGCGATCCTGACGGATTCGGGGGGTCTCCAGAAGGAAGCGTACTGGCTGGGCGTGCCGTGCATCACGCTGCGTGACGAGACCGAATGGGTTGAAACGGTCGCAGCCGGTTGGAATCGCGTCGTCGGGGCGGACGAGGCGAGCATCATCGACGCCGTGCGGCGGTTCGAGCCGCCGACCATCCGCCCCTTGCTGTATGGCGACGGTCATGCAGCGTCGCGATGTGTGGATCTCGTGGATTTAGTAGGCCCCCCTGTCGTCGCCGAATCGGCATCGTAATACTCGCGGTCACGGAGACATCGACATGGAAACGCAATCAGAACCCGCAAGCCAGGTCAGGGTCGGAGTGGTGGGAGTCGGTTACTGGGGCAAGAATCTCGTCCGGAATTTTCATCAACTCGGCGCTGTTGCCGCGCTCTGTGATGATCGCGAAGGCGTGGAACGGGAGTGCCGCGTGCAATATCCCGCGGTCTCCTTCTATCGCGAGTACAGCGCCCTGCTCGCCGACCCCGCGATCACCGCGGTTGCGCTCGCGACCCCGGCGGTCACGCACTTCGAGATGGCGAAGGCGGCGCTCGAGGCCGGCAAGGATGTCCTCGTCGAGAAGCCGCTGGCGATCGACGTCCGTCATGGTGAGCAGCTGGTCCAACTGGCGAATGCGAAGGGCCGCATCCTGATGGTCGGTCACATCCTGCGCTATCACCCCGCCATCCTCAAGCTGCAGGAACTGATTCAGAGTGGTGCTCTCGGCAAGCTCACCTACATCTACTCGAATCGTCTCAACATCGGGAAGATTCGCACCGAAGAGAACATTCTCTGGAGTTTCGCACCCCACGACATTTCGGTGATGCTCGCGCTGCTGAACGAGATGCCGAGCTACGTGTCGTGTCAGGGCAACGCCTATTTGAATCAGGATGTCGTCGACGTCACGCTCAGTCATTTCGATTTTCCGAGCGGCGTCCAGGGCCACATCTTCGTGAGCTGGTTGCATCCGGTGAAGGAGCAGAAGCTCGTCGTCGTCGGTTCGACGAAGATGGCGGTGTTCGACGACATGGCGGAGCACAAGCTCGTGCTCTATCCACACCGGGTGGAATGGAAGAACCGCATTCCAACGGCGGTGAAAGCAGAGGCCGAAATCGTCCCGCTCGAGAGCGGCGAGCCGCTGCGAGCCGAATGCCAGCAGTTCCTCGAGGCGGTGGCGACGCGGAAGCCGCCGGTCAGCGATGGCGCTGAAGGACTCCGTGTGTTGCGCGTGCTCGATGCATGCCAGCGGGCCCTCCAGAGTCATTCGAACCTGGCGACGTCCGAGAAGACGCCACAGCTGCCCTACTTCGCGCACGAGTCCGCCTACATCGACGAGGGCGCCGAGGTCGGCGCCGGCACGAAAGTGTGGCACTTCTCGCATGTGATGAAGGGGGCCAGGATCGGGTCGCGCACCAATATCGGTCAGAACGTGAACATCGACAGCGGCGTGGTGATCGGCAGTAACGTCAAGATCCAGAACAACGTCTCGATCTACACCGGCACGCTGGTCGAAGACGACGTGTTCCTCGGGCCTTCCTGCGTTCTCACGAACGTCAGCAATCCGCGATCGCAAGTGAACCGGCACTCGCTGTACGAACCGACGGTCCTCCGACGCGGGTGTTCGATCGGCGCGAATGCCACGATCGTGTGTGGCGTCGCGATCGGTCGCTATGCCTTCATTGGTGCGGGCACCGTTGTGACGAAGGATGTGCCTGACTACGCGTTGGTGATTGGCAATCCCGGACGCCAGGTGGGCTGGATGAGCCGGCACGGGCATCGTCTCGGAGCGCCAGACACCTCCGGCATCATGCGGTGCCCCGAAAGCACATACCGATACAAGGAAACCGCGCCCGGGGTACTGCGCTGCCTGGATCTCGAAGAAGAGGCACCGTTGCCCGCGGAGCTGAGCACGGGCAAGAAGACGTATCGTCAACTCAAAAAGGACACGAAGAATGAACGTTCCGTTGCTTGATCTCAAAGCGCAGTACGCGACCATCAAAGCCGACCTCGATGCGGCGATCGCCGAGGTCATGGAATCGCAGCACTTCATCCTTGGTCCGAAAGTCGAGGAGTGCGAGAAAGCGATAGCCCGCTACTCTGGTTGCGCGTACGGCGTTGGCGTGTCGTCGGGCAGCGATGCGTTACTGGCGTGCCTGATGGCAGAGAACATCGGCCCCGGCGACGAGGTCATCACGACGACGTACACGTTCTTCGCGACAGTTGGTGCGATCGCACGTCGGGGCGCCACACCGGTGCTGGTCGACATCGATCCGGTGACCTACAACTTGGACGTGGCGCAAGTCGAGGCTCGTGTGACGCCGCAGACGCGCGCAATTATCCCCGTGCACCTGTACGGCCAGATGGCGGATATGGACGCGGTGATGCGGATCGCGGATCGCCACGGGATTGTTGTCATCGAGGACGCGGCCCAGGCAATCGGCGCCGAGCATCGGGGCAAACGCGCGGGATCGATCGGGCACTACGGCTGTTTTTCGTTTTTTCCGTCCAAGAACCTGGGTGCGGCCGGCGACGGCGGAATGGTCGTGACCAACGATGCCGACCGCGCGTCGAAGCTTTCCGTTCTGCGCGCGCACGGCTCAAAGCCCAAGTACTTTCACAAAGTCGTCGGCGGCAATTTCCGACTCGATGCGCTCCAGGCGGCAGTCGTCACGGCAAAGCTGCGGCACCTGGACGCGTGGACCGCGGCGCGGCAGCGCAATGCCCAACGATACGATCGCCTGTTCTCGGAGGCCGGTCTCGTCAGCGGCAGTGACGCCAATTCTCCAGTCGTCGTTCCCGTCGTCGCCACCGACCGTCATATCTACAACCAGTACGTTGTCCGCGTCGACCGGCGCGACGAGCTGCAGGCGGAACTGAAGAAGCGCGGGATCGGGACCGAAGTGTATTACCCGGTGCCGATGCATCTGCAGGAATGCTTTGCCAGCCTCGGACACAAGACCGGCGACTTTCCCGAGAGCGAGCGAGCCGCGAAGACGACGCTTGCGCTGCCGGTGCACCCTGAGCTGACCGAGGAGCAGGCGCGCTACGTTGTGAACTCGATCGCGGAGTGCCATCTGATTGGCGCCAACACCGTCGCGTCTGCCAACTGATTTCGGGCGCCTGCGCTTTGACGTGGGACCGATGTTCACTGAAGAACGAGCCACAACAACTGACGGCCTCGAGATCCCTTCGGCTTCGATGCAGCCGGCCGCGGTGAGTGGCCGGCCGCTGAGGGCGCGCGTGATCGAGGGCGTGGTCTGGCTGACTGCAACCAGGCTCTCCGGCCAGATCATCACCTGGATCATCACCGTCATCGTCGTCCGTCTGCTGTCGCCCGAGGACTATGGGCTGATGGGGATGGCGGTGTTGTTTACCGGTGTCCTGTACCTGTTCAACGAAATCGGTCTCGGTGCGGCGATCGTGCAGCGGACCGACCTCAGCGCGCAGCAACTCTCCGACCTGCGGTGGGTGATCGTCGCCGTCAACGTGGCGCTCTTCGCGGTGCTGCTCCCGCTGGCACCACCCGTGGCGGCATATTTCGGCGAGCCGCAGCTCGTCGCGATCATCAGGGTTCTGGCCATCGCGTTTCTCTTGAATGGGATCGGCGTTCCCTCCGCGTCAATCCTGCAGCGGGAGATGGCATTCAAGGAGAAAGCCGCCGCCGAGATCGCGGGGAACCTGGCAGGGGGTGTCTCGACACTGGTGCTGGCGGTGCTCGGCTACGGCGTGTGGAGTCTGGTGTTCGGCTCACTGATTCTGCGGCTCGTCACCACGGTGTTGTACTGCGTTTACCGCCCTCCGGTGTTCAACCGTTCCTTCTCCTTTCGCAACGTCGGGCTGTTCACGAACTTCGGCTTCCACGTTACCGCCTCGAGGTTTCTCTGGTACCTCTACTCGACTGCGGACATGGCGATTATCGGGAAGGTCCTCGGTTCCACACAGCTCGGATATTACAGTCTGGCCTTTCAGTACTCGTCGTTGCCGCTGGAGAAGTTCGTCACGATTCTCAACGAGATCGCCTTTCCCTCGTTCTCATCAGTGCAGCACGACACGGCGACGCTGCAGCGTCATTACCTCAAACTCGTCAACTTCGTCGCGCTCGTCACGTTCCCGATGTTCATCGGGCTCTCTCTGGTCGCCGACAGTGCCGTCGTCGTATTTCTCGGCGCCAGGTGGCTCCCGGTCGTGCTCCCCTTGAGGATTCTGTGCGTCGTCTTGTGCTTTCGCGCGATCGAGACCATCCACGCTCCCCTCGCGATGGCGAAGGGCAGACCGCAAGTGGTGCTGGGGAACACGATGCTCGGGGCGATCGTCCTGCCGCCATCTTTTTACATAGGCGCGCGCTACGCCGGGATCGAGGGCGTGGCGTTGGCGTGGTTGCTGACGCGGCCGTTCCTGTTTGGCATCGTCACCGCCCGAACGCTGCGAGTCGTCGAGCTCGGATGGGCCCGTTACATGAGCGGCCTCTGGCATCCGATCGTGGGGTGCCTCGTGATGATTGCGGTCGTCCTCATTGCCGGCGTGTACATGCACGGAATGGGGCCAATCAGCCGCCTGCTGCTCGAATCACTCGCCGGCTGTGCCGCCTATCTCACGTACAACGTTCTGTTCAATTTCTCGGCGCTGCAGGAAGTGACCGAGACGTTCACGCTGTCGAGCTACCGCTTCTCCCGTGGTAGCACCGCGTTGGTCGTGCGGAGGTAGCCTCATGCTGTCATATCGGCGCCGCAGCACACCGAGCGAGCCGGTATCACCGGCGACGTCTTCTCGGCGAATCCTGCTGGCGGCGTATCACTTCCCCCCGAGCGCAGCGGTCGGCGGCCTGCGCATCTCCAGGTTTGCGCGTTTCCTCCCCGAGTTCGGCTGGCGACCGTACGTGCTGACGGTTGACGATGCCGATCGACCCCAGTACGAGGGGACCGATCACGGCAGACTGGTAGGGCTGGAGTCCGTTCCGATCACGAGGACGCACCAGCCGTCGGGCATTTTCGACGTCTACGCTCAGATCAAGCACAAGGTGCTGCATCTTCGAACGGGACGTGCGAGCGGCGATCGGCCTGCGGTCGAGACGCCCGTTCGAGCGAACGGCCGCGAGGGCGTCGTTCAGCGATTGCGGCGCTACGCCAGATCGCTGTTCGTTCTGCTGCCTGATGAACAGAAGAACTGGTCCGTCCTCGCCGCGATCACCGCGGTGCGCCTGATACGGCGGCACGGTATCGACTGCATCCTCACATCTGCGCCGCCCTTCTCCGTGCACTTCGTTGGCCTCATCGCAAAGATATTCACCCGCGTGTCGTGGATTGCCGATTTCCGGGATCCCTGGGGCGAATCGCTGGCCATACGGTCCGCCCATTCGCAGTCGTGGCTGTCACGGCGCCTCGAGC
The DNA here is from genome assembly GCA_035649395.1 of Vicinamibacterales bacterium. Taxonomy (GTDB): domain Bacteria; phylum Acidobacteriota; class Vicinamibacteria; order Vicinamibacterales; family UBA2999; genus Gp6-AA40. The sequence goes on along the minus strand of DASRJR010000521.1, from coordinate 24,761 downwards.
ACTGGATGGAGGCGATGGTCATGAACAAGGCGGACCGGGTGCTGACCGTCACGGAGCCGATGCGGCAATCGATGACGGCTCGGTTCCCGCACATCCGCGACAAGTTCACATGCCTGCCGAACGGCTTCGACCTGGGACACCTGGCCCTCGGCGGGCGTCCCGAGAAATACGATCGGTTGACGATCACCTACGCCGGCACACTTTATCTGGACCGGAATCCCGAACCGCTCTTCGCCGCGCTGAGCGCGCTCGAGAAAGAAGGGAAGGCGCGGCCCGGAGATGTCCGTATCAAGCTGATTGGCAACTGCCGCTACGTCGGCCAGCTGGAAACGGCAGCGCTGGCCCGGCGGTACGGCGTCGAGTCTGCGGTGGAGATCATCGAGCGTCTGCCGCACACCGAGGCCGCCCAAATAATGCAGCGCTCACATCTCCTTCTTGTGCTGGCGCCGTCGAACCACGGGATGGCCGTGCCGGCCAAGATCTACGACTACCTGGGATCGGGCTCGAAGCTGTTGGCCCTGGCAGGGCCAGGACCGACCGCCGATCTGATCCAGGAGACGGGCGGTGGCACCTGTTTCTCTCCGAACGATGTCTCCGGGTTGAAGTCGTACCTGGATGGCCTGCTTACGAGCGGCGCCTACAGGCACCTGCGCAACGATCCGGAATTGTACCGGCGCTGGGATGGCCGGAGCCTGACCGGTCAGCTCGCCGCCATGCTCTCGGGCTCGGCGCGGTCGGACGGCGTCGTCGTCGAGATGTCAGGACCAGCGCGCTCCCGAACGGATCCATCGGTCGAGCCCGTGACCGGGCCGAACGTGGGTTGACGTGCGACCCCAATTGGCTTCCAGCCATCAGTGCTGACCTTCTGTCTCCGGGAATCCGAACCCGGTAATCAGGATCATTTTCCGACCGTCTTCGAGGATTCTCATGAGTGACGCTGATTCGATTCTGGTCGATGCTGTCCCCCGCACGACTCGCGGGTGGTCATCGGCTGCACCGTCAGCGCAGCCCACGACGTCCACCTTAGATCGAGAGTGGGACCTGCTCCTGGTGTGCACGGCGGTCTACGTCCTGACGGCCGTCGGCCGCGTGCACGAGTTGTTTCCACCGCTGAACGTCGTCCGACCCGCGATTACGGCGGGTCTGCTCTCGATCATCCTGTTCTGTAGCGACAGGCTTTCGGTTCGCCGCTGGACGTGGCTGTCCGGCGGCCCGACGCCGTGGCTGCTCGCGCTGTTCGGATGGATGGTGGTGTCCGTCCCAGGTGCGCTGGTTGCCGGTCACAGCTTCGATTACGTCGTCGGCGAGATGTCGAAGACCGTGCTGATGACGTTCATCATTGCGGGTGCGATTCGCGGACCGCGCGACCTCGAGCGCATGGTCGGCGCTGTCTTCTATGCGATCGCGGTCTACTCGGTTGTCGTGCTCATGAATTTCGAGCTCGGCGAAGGGAACCAGTGGCGGCTGGGGCGCCTCTATTATTACGACGCCAACGACTTTGCGACTGTCGCGGTCGCGGTGATGCCGTTGGGTGTGCTGCTGGCGATGAGTGCGCGGTCATGGACGATGCGCGCGTTTCCAATCCTCGGCCTGATCGTGATCAGCGCGGTGTTCGTCCGTTCGGGGTCCCGAGGCGGGTTCCTGGCACTGATTGCGACCTCGTTGTTCTTCATCCTCAGCTTTCGCGCGATGTCGCTCATAGGCCGGCTCGCGACGATCGGCGTCGTCGCTGCGGTGGTTCTCGTGGTGGCGAGCGACCGATACTGGAGGCAGATCGGCTCGACGTTTTCGGAGACCGACTATAACCAGACGAACGAGTCAGGCCGCTTGCAGGTGTGGGAACGGGGCCTCGGCTATGTGCTGAGCAATCCGGTCTTCGGCCTCGGTACCGACAATTTCCCCTCCGCTGAAGGAATGTTGTCCGAGATGGCGAGCCGCCAGCAGTACGGCGTCGGCGTCAAGTGGAACGCTCCGCACAACATGTTCCTTCAGGTCACCGCTGAAAACGGGATCCCGGCGCTCGTCTTCTTCGTCGGCATGCTGGCAAGCACCTTTCGAGTGTTCAAGCCGCCGCCACTTCAGCGGCGCCTTCGCACTCGTCGCTCACCGGTGTCGCCGGCGCTGAAGCAGGCACTGGGGGCTTCGCTGGTCGGATTCATCGTCGGTTCCATCTTCCTGTCGCTCGCCTACACGCAGTTGTTGTACGTGCTCGTGGCGCTGGCGATCGGCATGCACAAGATCGAGCGTCGGACGCTCCCCCCGGCGGCGGCATGAACGGAGTCGATGCGGCAAGCGCAGGGGCCACGCTGTATTACCGTGGCCTGCGCGCCTGCGGCGCGACGACCTTTCGGCGGCTGACAAAGAACGCGGGACTCATCCTCTGCTATCACAACGTCGTCTGGGGCGACGCGGACGTGGCCGGTCACCCCGCCATGCACATCACGCTCGCCCGATTCGAGCGGCAGGTGCGATGGCTGCTCGATCACTACGACGTCCTCTCGCTGAGTACGTTTGTGGATCGGCTCGTTGCGGGGGCGCCGCTCACCGAAACGGCGGTGATCACCTTCGACGATGGTTACGCCGGCGTGTTCGATTACGCGGTGCCGTTGCTCGACGACCTCGACGTTCCCGCAACCGTATTCGTCATCGCTAGTGCTCCAGGCCGATCTCGCGGCTTCTGGTGGGACTGTCCGCAGACGGTGTCGCTCGAGCGAGGAAATCGCGACCGCTGGGTCACGAGCCTGCGGGGAGACGATGCGGCCATCCTGGCTGACGTCAATGTCACGAACGGGTTCGCGGTACCGCCGGCGTTGTGGCCGGCCGACTGGTCCGCCATTCGCGCTGCCGCTGGAGGACAGATCGAAATCGGCGTTCACTCGGCCACCCATCGCACGCTGACGGTGCTCGACGACGCCGAGCTCCAGGAGGAGATCGTGACGAGCCGTCAGGTCGTGCAACAGGAGACCGGGATCACGCCCACGTTCTTCTCGTATCCGTACGGCCATTGGGACGCACGCGTCCGTTCGGCCGTGCAGGCGGTGGGCTATCGCGCCTCGTTGACGCTGGCCACCGGCTTGAACGACGCGACGGCGGACCCATGGTCGCTCCGGCGCATCAACGTACCCGGGGCGATTGCTGATGCCGCATTCGAGGCGTGGGCCGCGGGCCTGCAGCTTCGGAGGATTTGATGCTCCCGATCGACGGACGCGCCGGGCATCGCGTGGCGCAACTGATCAACACCGACGGACCGGGAGGTGCCGAGCGTGTCGTCGCCGAGGTTGCGACCGCGCTGCAGGCGTCGGGCGTCGAGACCGTCGTGTTCGTGCCAAAGGACGGGGAAGGATGGCTCGAACGGCAGCTCGATGGATCGGGTGTGACCGTCGACTACTGTCACATCGAGCGCCCCCTGTCACCAGCGTCGGCGCGGGCGCTGGCCGGCGCGTTTCGCCGCCACCGCATCGCCGTTGCGCACAGCCACGAGTTCTCGATGGGGGTGTATGGCGCTTGGGCGTCGTGGCTGGCGGGCATCCCCCATGTAGTGACGATGCATGGCGGGCGGTATTACGCGGAGCGGTTGCGGCGCCGCCTTGCGCTGCGCGCCGCGGTCGCCGTCAGCGCCGACACGATTGCAGTGTCGACGACCTGCGCGCGCGACATCAGTCGCACGCTGGTGATTCGCCAGTCGCGGATCAAGATGATTCCCAACGGCGTTCGCTTCGTGCCGGCGCAGCGAGTCACGCTGCGGCACGAACTGGGCCTGCGCACCGGCGATCGACTGATCGTTGCGCTCGGGAATCTGTATCCCGTCAAGGGCCACGCGCATCTGATCGAGGCGCTCGCGTTGATCGCCGATCGCCACCCGACCGTGCACGTAGCCATCGGCGGCCGTGGCGACCTGGCGGACGGGCTGATGGAGCATGCGCGTGCGCATGGGCTGCAGGCCCGCGTTCACCTGCTGGGATTGCGGGCGGACGTGGCCGCGGTGCTCGCGGCGGCGGACATCTTCGCGCTCCCATCGCTGTCGGAAGCGATGCCGCTCGCGCTGCTCGAGGCGATGTTCGCCAATCGTCCGATTGTGGCCAGTGATGTGGGCGACGTGCGTATCGTCCTCGACGAGGGCCGTGCCGGCGTCCTCGTGCCGCCGGGCGACGACGCCGCGCTGGCGGCGGCGCTCGATCGGCTACTCGGCGACGGCGTCGAGGCGCACGCCCTCGGTGAACGCGCGGGACGTCGCGCGCGAGACGAATACGACCTGTCGCGAATGGTCGATCGCTATGTGGACGTTTATCGATCGGCTCTGCTGAGGACCCATTGACACGCTATTCATCGCGCGCGACTGCCGATCATGGGCGTCAGCCGGCCTCCCCCATCTGGATCACGTGGGAACGGCATCGCCGATCGCGCGAGTTGAGCCGTGCGCTCTCGATGGAGCTGTGCGAGATGACCTCGCCCCGCGCGCGGCTGATGCGCTATCTCACGCTGGTGACACGCACGGCCGCACTCCTGCTCCGGCGCCGTCCGTCTGTCGTCGTGACGCAGTGCCCATCGACCGTGCTCGGGCTCCTGACGGCGATGCTCAAGCCGTTGTTGGGATTCACGTTCGTCGCCGATCTCCATAATGCCGCGATTGACCCGAGCCTGGCGAACTGGCCGCATCGCAAGCTGCTGGCATTGATGCGGCATACCGCCGACCTGTGCATCGTCAGCAATCCGAACCTTGTCGCGGCGGTCGAGCGTGACGGGGGCAAGGCGTTCGTGCTCCCTGACAAGCTGCCCGATCTACCGGCGCACGCGCCGGTCCCGGCCGGCCCGACGCGAACCGTGGTGTTCGTCTGCACCTACGCGAGCGATGAGCCGTGGCGCGAGGTCATCGACGCCGCACGGCTGATGGACCCGCAGGTGACGATGTTCATCACGGGCAACCACAGTCGCGTCGAGCTGCCACCGCGTCCGGACAACGTGTACGTGACCGGCTTTCTCTCCGAGCGCGACTACATCGCGCTGCTCAGAGCCGCCGACGTGATCGTCGATCTCACCTGTCTCGAAGACTGCCTCGTCTGCGGTGCCTACGAAGCCGCCTCCCTCGGCAAGGCGCTCGTGACGTCGGACACCGCCGCGCTGCGCGCGTACTTCAATCGCGGCACGGTGTACACGAAACACGACAGCCGCTCATTAGCCGCAGCGATGACGGACGCGCTCGCGCGTGCTGACCAGCTGGCGGTCGAGATGAGCGCACTGCGCACCAAGCTCACCCTCGACTGGAACCGACAGCACGAAACGCTGCGGCGGGTGTTGCATCTCGATACCAGTGACGATGCGGGCGGTGCGCTCGTAGCTGTGTCGATGCAGCGATAGGCGACCGCGTGTTCGCGCGGCGCTTTCAACTATTGGACGGTCCTCACCATGTGGAAACGATTCGCACATCAGCTTCGATGCCCGATCTCCGGAGATGCACTGACGCTCGTTCCTTTCAAAGAGACCACAGCGGTCTTCAGCAACGACGTCGCCGCGTCGGCCGAACAGATCGGATTCGCTCCGAACGATCCCGAGTTCAGCACGCGCGTGGAGGCGGGAGTCCTGCTCGCGCCCTCGTCTGGATTGATGTACCCGATTGCTCGGGGCTTGCCGCTGATGCTCCCGTACCAGACGTCCCTCCACAACCAGTTCGCACGTGACTTCTCCCGGCACCTGTCCAACATCGGCGCGCAGTTCCAGTTCCCGGCGTACTCCCCGAGACCCGGTGAGAAGTCCGTGTTGCGCACGTTCAGCCGCGAGTGGGCCGGCTACAAATACGACGGCGTCATCTGGGACGTGAGTTACGAGGACAACGATCGGCGTCTGATCGCCGAGCTGGGTCTTCGCCACGAGGACACCGAACCGCGGAGGCTGCTCGAAGTCGGGTGTGGAATCGGGCTGACCACGGCTCAGGCGCGTCGCCATCTCCGCGGTGATGCGGTCGGCGTCGATTTGAGCCTTGCCGTCGTCGGCGCCACGGAGCACTTTCGCGGTAATCCCTTCCTGCACTTCGTGCAGGGTTCGGCGTTCTACCTGCCGTTCGAGCCGGGCAGCTTCGATGTGATCTATTCGCGCGGTGTGCTGCATCACACGTATTCGACTCACGACGCGCTGCTGGCGGTGGCGAAGTTCTGCCGGCCCGGTGGACGGTTCTACCTGTGGGTGTACGGACCGGGGTCCAAGGACGACACCGTGTTCCGGCGCGTCGCGTACGCCGCCGAAATCGCACTGCGTCCGATTCTCAGCCGGACGCCCGGCACAATCGGCACGGTGGTGCTTGCGCCGATCGCACTCGGATACGTTGCCTACAACCAGCTCCGAAGGAAATGGGATGGCAGCGTCCAGCCGGTCACGTTCAACCGTGGGCTCCACCTGGCGTTCGATCGCTTCACGCCGCGGTACGCTCATCGACAGCCCGCGTCGCAAGTCGTGGATTGGTTTCGCGAGGCCGGCTTCGACACCGCCGAAGTACTCGATTGGCGAGACATTCCGAGCGCCGATCAGGATGACTATCGCCGCAACACCGGCGTGCGAGCGAATCGTTCCTTGACGGCGGCTGTTCGCGCGCCACTGTCGCACTGATTCGAACGTCGTACTGACTCGAACGCTGCGACACCGTTTTCCCGGCCAGCGTCATCCTGCACGCTCGGCGATCCCGACGGTCTTCGTTCATTTCGACCCTTTACCATGTGGAAACGCTTTTCGGCCCAGCTTCGATGCCCCATTTCTGGGGAGGCGTTGACGCTCGTCTCCTTTAGAGAGACCAACGCACCCCTGACCGACCAGATGGCTGAGGCCGCCGCGGCCGCCGGCTATCGGCACTTGGCCTCGCAGCGCGACTTCTGTCGTCGCGTCGATGCCGGCGTCCTGCTCGCCCCGTCCGCCGGTCTCGTGTATCCGATCGTGCGAGGCGTCCCCTTGATGGTCCCGTACGAGACCGTCGTGCACGCGAAGTTCGCGCAGGACTACTCGGCCCCGCTGTCCAAGCTCGGGTCGCGCTATCGGTTCCCGTCGTGTCCGCCGCAACCGGACGAATTCGCCATCCTTCGATCGATCAATCGCGGCGAGGCGCACGATCGAGGGGTGACGCGCAACGGCAGCCGGCCCGACGATCACCAGAAGCTCGTGGCAGGTCCCGTGCTGCCGGCATCCGAGACCTCGGCCACGCTGCTCGATATCGGGTGCGGCGAGGGGCAGACGACGTCGCGGGTGCGCCGGCAGCTCAAGTGCGACGCCGTCGGCGTCGATTTGAGCGGCGCGGTACTCGGGGCGGCCGAGCGGTTTCGCAACAATACGATGCTCCATTTCGTGCAGGCATCGGCGTTCCATCTTCCGTTCGACCCGCCGGCCTTCGACATCATCTGTGCGCACGCCACCCTGCATGACACCTACTCGACGCGAGAGTCGCTGCTGGCGATGGCCAAGCACTGTCGGCCAGGCGGCCGTTTCTACGTCTGGGTCGATGCGATGCGTTCGGTCAGCGGCACGGCACTGCAGCGAATGGCGTCTGCCGCCGGAACCGCGCTTCGTCCGCTCTTCGACCGCGCGCCCGAACCGATCGGCACGGCCATGCTGGCGTCACTTGCGCTCGGATACGTCGGTGTCAATCGGCTGCGGCGGCATTGGGACGACAACGTGCCCCCGTTCACGTTCGATCGCGCGTTGATGTCGGCGCGCGATCGTCTGGCGCCGACCTACGCGTGGCGCCAGCGCGCGTCCGAGGTGATGGACTGGTTCCGCGAAGCCGGCTTCGAAGCCGTCGAGGTCATCGACTGGCACGGGACACCGACCGATGGCACTCACGACGAGCGCCACACCGGTGTGCGCGGATCTCGTCCGATCAACGGCTCCGTTCGAGCGTCGGTGTCCTACTGACCATGACGATGCAGGTGCGGCGCCGGAACGGCACTGCATCGACGGGGCATTGAAACCATGACTCTCGAAGGCTCTCTGCTCACGGTCGTTGTGCTGGGTATTGCTACGGCACTGTACGCGTATCTCGGATTTCCGATGATCGCAGCGCTCCTCGGTGCCGTGTGCCCCCGCGCACGTGCCCTGGTCGATCGGCGGCGGTCGCGCCGCCCCGTGACGGTCATCATCTCGGCCTTCAACGAAGAAGCGACCATCGCCCAGAAGATCCGCAACGTTCTGGAATCGGACTATCCGCGCGAGCACCTCGACGTGCTGGTGGTGTCCGATGCCTCGACCGATCGGACCAACGACATCGTCCGATCGCTCGAGTCCGAAAGTGTCCGGCTGCTGGCCCAGCCGGAGCGACACGGAAAATCGATCGGATTGAATCACGCAATCGCGGACGCGCGCGGCGATCTCGTGGTGTTCACCGACGCCAACGCGACCTTCGCTCCGGAGACGATTCCGAAGCTGGTTCGCCACTTCGTCGATCCCGCGGTCGGCCTCGCTACCGGATACACGCGATACGTGACGCGTGGATCTCGCGACGTGGCCAGAGTGACGAACGTGTACACATCGCTCGAACGCATGATCAAGACAGCGGAGAGTCGATGGGGCTGTTGTGTCGGCGCCGATGGGGCCGTCTTCGCCATCCGTCGTCGTCTGTTCCGGCCGTTGCGCGATGACGACATCAACGACTTCGTCATTCCGCTGGACGTCATCGCACAAGGTGCCGAGTGTGTGTTTGCGGTCGACGCCTCGTGTTCGGAGCCGACCGGTAATTCGGTCACGAGTGAGTTCCGTCGGCAGGCGCGGATCACCAACCGGACGCTGCGCGCGCTGTGGCGCCATGTATCGCTGCTGAACGTGTTTCGGTACGGGCTGTTCTCGTTCTTTCTGTTCTCACACAAGATCGTGCGCTTTCTGGTGCCGGTGCTGTTGACCGCCTCGCTGATCGCATTGGCCGTGCTGGCGGCGCTCGCGGCGCCATGGGTCGTTGTCATCGCCGGACTCGCCGGCGGCATCGCCTGGGCTGCATGGAAGCGGACGCCCGCGCTGGCGTCGTCGTCCATCATCGGTCGCCCCATGAAGATGTTCAGCATCGCAATCACCATGCATGCGGCGGCGCTGCAGGGGTGGTGGCATTTTTTGACCGGCCACCGCGACGTCGTCTGGCAACACGATCGGCAGGAATCAGGAATCAGGAATCAGGAATCAGGGCTGGTCCAGTCCTGATGTCAGCCTGACTCCTGATGCCTGCCTCCTACTGATTCCTGATTCCTGATTCCTGATTCCTGATTCCTGTCTTCTTATGTGCGGAATAGCTGGCATCTATTACCTGCAGGGGCGGCCCGACGATGCGATGCAACGCATCGAGCGGATGACGTCCGCGCTGACGCATCGCGGTCCTGACGAGTGCGGCTATCACACCGACCGGAATGCCGTGCTCGGTCATCGCCGTCTGAGCATCATCGACCTGGCCACCGGTCAGCAGCCGCTCTACAACGAGGACCGGACGGTCTCGGTTGTCTTCAATGGCGAGATCTACAACTTCGAAGACGTCCGCCGCCGGTTGATCGCTCGTGGGCATGCGTTTCGGACCAACAGCGATACTGAAACGATCGTGCACGCCTACGAGGAATGGGGCGGGGCGTGTGTCGACATGTTCCGCGGCATGTTCGCGTTCGCGGTCCGCGACGAGCGCCGCGACACGCTCTTCCTGGCGCGCGATCGATTCGGGAAGAAGCCGCTGTTCTATGCCGAGTACGACGGGCAGTTCGCGTTCGCGTCGGAGATGAAAGCCATTCTCACCGACCCGCGGTTCGCTCGGCGGCTCGACGACGAGGCGCTGGCCTCGTATTTCATGCTGTCGTACATCCCGGCGCCGTTGACGATCTTCGCCGGCATCCGCAAGCTACCGGCCGGACATACGCTGACGATCGACCGCGAGCGTATCCGCGAAGAGCGCTATTGGGATCTCGTGTTCAAGCCGGATCGCACGCGCACCGAGGCGCAGCTTCGTGAGGAGCTCCTGGCGCGACTCGACGAGGCGGTACGGGTCCGCCTGATCAGCGATGTGCCGCTCGGCGCGTTCCTGAGCGGTGGGATCGACTCGAGTGCGGTCGTGGCGTTCATGGCGAAGGCGTCGGGCAGCGTTCCGGTGCGGACGTTCACCATCGGCTTCGCGGGCGAGGACGGCGGCTCGGCCGACGAGCGCCGCTACGCGCGGATGGTGGCCGATCGGTACCGGACGAACCACCGCGAGTACGAGGTACGTCCCGACGTCACTGGCGTGATCGAGTCGATCGTCCGGAGCTTCGACGAGCCGTTTGCCGATGACTCGATGATCCCCTCGTACTTCGTCTGCAAGGCCGCGCGCGAACAGGTCACAGTGGCGCTGTCCGGTCTCGGCGGCGACGAAGCGTTCCTCGGCTACGAGCGGTATCTCGGCTTTCGATTGAGCCAGTGGTTCAACCGCGTGCCTGCGGTCGTCCGCTCCGGTCTGATCGGTCCGCTCGTCGATTGCCTGCCGGAGTTCGGGCCGGCCGGCAACCGCGTCAACCACCTCAAGCGATTCGTGCGCTCAGCCGTCGATGACGAGGCGCGGCGCTACCTCGGCTACGTCACGAAGGTCGCCCCCGAATACAGGGCGCAGCTGTTTGCCAGCGGACGTGCCGGCACTTCGGCGGCGATGGAATCTGCGCAGGAGCGCTTCCTCGGGCATTACCGCAACGCGCAGGCCGAAGAAGCGATGGATCGCGTCTCGTACTGCGACGTCAAGACGTATCTTCCCGACGACATCCTCGCGCTCACCGATCGCTTGAGCATGTGTCACTCGCTCGAAGTACGTGTGCCGTTCCTCGACCACGAGTTGTTCGAGTTCAGCGCGACCATTCCATCCGAGATCAAGATGAGCTGGCTGCGCAAGAAACACTTGCTCAAGACGTCGCTGTCGACGATGCTGCCCGAGGCGGTGCTGTCGCATCGCAAGCAAGGGTTCGTCGGCCCGATGTCTCGGTGGCTGAAACGAGATCTGAAGGCTTACACCTTGGGTGTGTTGGCGCCCGAACGGCTCGCGCGTCACGACATCCTCGACCAACAGACGGTCGCCCGTATCTTGAGGGACCACTTCGACGGGCGCGAGACCAACGACGCGCTGATCTGGTCGCTCGTCGTGTTCCAGACCTGGTTCGATCTGTACGTCGACGGCGTACCGAGTGCCGTCGGATGTGCTGCGCCTGCGGCATGACGATGACCCCGCTTCGACTGCTGCTCATCGACGACTCTGACGACGACGCTGCGCTCGTCGTGCGCCAGCTGTCGCGCGCGGGGTATTCCGTGTCGGCGCAGCGTGTCGACACGCCCGAGACGTTGGCGCAGGCGCTGAGCGCACAGCAGTGGGACCTTGCGATTGCCGACTACTCGATGCCTCGGTTCAACGGCGTCGCCGCATTGACGCTGGTGCGCGAGCACGCGCCGGAGCTGCCCCTGATCTTCGTGTCGGGCACGATCACGGACGACGACGTCGCCAGGGCGATGCGCCTGGGCGCCCAGGACTACATTCCCAAGGGCGATCTTGCGCGCCTGGTGCCGACGGTCGATCGTCAGCTGCAAGAATCAACCGGCCGGGTGGCCCGGCCGCGAGTCGCGGCCCAACTGGTCCATCTCGCGTACCGGGATCCGCTGACCGATCTACCCAACCGTTTGCTGCTGCACGATCGCCTGCTCCAGGCACTCCTGGATTCACACCGATCGCACAAGTCGTTCGCGGTGATGGTGCTCGAAGTCGCCGCCTTGGACGCCCTCGTCGACGCGCACGGACGGCAGATCGATCGAGTGGTGCTCGAGCTGGCCATGCGGCTACGGCAACGGCTGCGTGACGTCGATACCGTGGCACGGCTGGCTGAAAGCCAGTTCGCGGTGATGCTGCCCGGAACGAACGCGGCTGGCGCCGAGTTCGCGGCGCAGAAAGTGCTCCAGGATTTTGGCCTCGGTGTCGAACTCGATGGGCACCAGATCGCCATCGACGCCAGCATCGGAATCGTCTCGGTTCCGGAGCATGGCGCCAATCCGGACGAGCTGCTGCAGAAAGCCGAACTGGCCCTGCGCACGGCACAGCGCCTGCGATCGGGCATCGCGGTGTATGTGCCGTCGCGCGATCGCGACGGCAGCCGGCGCCTGTTCGAGATCGCGGAGCTCCGCGAGGGCGTCGAGCTCGGACAGTTCGTCTTCGACTATCAGCCGATCATCCACCTCGAGACCGGTCGCGTCATCGCTGTCGAAGCGCTCGCGCGATGGAATCACCCGCGCCGCGGGCGTCTGCCGCCGGCCGAATTCATCGAGCTGGCCGAGACGACCTGGCTGATCGAGCCGCTGACGATGCTCTTGATCGAGCGGGCCATCAGCGAGTGGGCCACAGCTGATCGTCCGACGTGGACGCCCGTCGCGGTCAACCTGTCGTCGAAGAGCTTGCGCGACCAGTCGCTGCCAGACATGATCGCCGAACTGCTGCGCGTGCACGCGATGTCGGCGTCTGCGTTGACGCTCGAGCTCGTCGACGACGAAGTTGCGCTCGAGTCGCCGCGCACTGAGGCGACGCTGAAGCGCCTCCATCGAATGGGCGTGAGGTTGGCGATCGACCATTTCAAGACCGACTCGCCAGGCAGCTACTTGCGAAACTTGCCAGTGGAACGATTGAAGCTCGGGCGTCCGTTCGTAGCGGCGCTGAGCGAAGAGGACGCGTCGCTGCGCGCCGTGATCGAGCTCGCTCATGGTCGCGGGCTCATGGTCGTCGCCGAAGGCGTGGAGTCCGCGGCGGAGCGCGATCAGCTGCGTGCGTTGGCGTGCGATGCGGCGCAAGGGTATTACATCGCTGCACCTGCAGGCGCCATGGAAATGCGCCGATGGGTAGCGCGCACGAACGCCGAGAAGATGAGTGGAGCAGGACTGTAACGGCGGGGAAGTGAGGAGTGAGATGAAATCTGCGGGATATGTCTGGCTCGGCATCGGGCTGGTGTTCACGGCGCTGCTCGCCTGCGGCGGTGCCGCCAACGGGCCGCAGGGCCCGAGCCCGCTTCCGCGTCTGAGCGGCGGCGAAACCTTGTTCGTCGAAGACTTCGAGTCCGGGACGCTCGACTCGTGGCAAGACGGTGTCAACCCGGCACGGCAACGCGTCGTCAACGGGCCCGATGCGCAGTCAGGCAACCGGTATCTGGCCGTGACGTACGTTCCGGGCGCTGATGGCGGATGGCTGACGCGATTCTTCATGCCTGGTTATCAGTCGCTCTACGTGAGTATGTACGTGCGTTTCCCGGCCAGCTGGTCCGGCGGTACGAAACTCGTCGGGATGTACGGATCGCGCACAGACAACCAATGGTCCGGATTCGGCAAAGCCGGATTGTGTCCCAACGGGACCGACTTTTTCGACGCGATGCTCATCACCGACGTCCCGGGGCCGCAGCGCTTCTACACGTACTTTCCGGAAATGGCGCGAGAACCCGGCGGCGGAGGAGAAGTCTGCTGGGGCCGATTCGGCGACCAGCCGGGACAGGCGAACTACGGCTCCGCGCCTCCGCTCAGCCCAGACGTCTGGCATCGCATCGAGTTCTACGTCGAGCTCAATACGCCGGGCAACAGCGACGGTCAGCAGATGTTCTGGGTGGACGGATCGCAAGGCGCCGTCTGGCAAAAGCTGCGTCTCCGGAACAGCGACATTCTGCGCCTGAACGCGGTGCAGTTGAGTTTCAGCGCGGATCCGCCGAAACCACAGGAACTGTTCGTCGATTCGATCGAGGTTCGCACCTCTCGTCGCTAGACCTTGCCATTCTCGAGAACACGCGGGGAGGATTGTCGCATCAATGGTCTCGCCGATGAGTGCTGGAAAGACTCAGGTGTCGCGCATACTCGTGCGGTCACCGCGAATGTTCGATCTGGCGAAGCGACTCTCGAGGATCGCCGGGGATAGGAGTTTCGTCTACGACTTCCTGGCGCGATTCGCGCGCGAGCATCCCTCGTGCCGGTTCCTCCAGATCGGCGCCAACGACGGACTCGTCAACGACCCGCTCCGCGAGTTCGTGATCCGCAATCGTTGGACGGGCATTTGCGTCGAGCCTGTTCCCCATGTCTTCGCTCGGCTGAGGAAGAACTACTCGCGGTTTTCGCATGTTCGGCTCGAGAACTCGGCGATCTCGTCCGAGCCTGGGACCATGCGGTTCTACGCGACGCGCCAGAGCAGCGCACACCCAGAAGGCTCGCTGCTCGGCTCGTTCGACCGCTCGCATCTCATTCGACACGGCGTTGCTCACGCCGACATCATGGAGACTCAGGTGCCCGTGCTGACGGTCGCAGGCGTGCTCGCCAAGCATGGTTTCGACGGCATCGACCTCCTACACGTCGACGCCGAGGGGCATGAGCCTGCGATCTTCTCCGGGATGGACTTCAGACGGGTGAGGCCAGCCGCGATTCTGTTTGAGAGCAGGCACTTCGCCGGTTCCCGAGTGCCTCAGCTCCTGGAGTCGGCAGGCTACGCTGTAAGGAATATTGACGAGGATTCGGTCGCGACTCTCGCGTGATCCGGACGTTGCGACACGGGGCGTGCCGCACGTCCGGTTCTCGTATCCGCGATCAGCTTCCAGTGGTGATTCGGAGATTCGCCGGTGCGGGCGGCGCGCCCGCCGTCGTCGTGCCGGCCAGGCAGCCGATGTAGCTCTTCGCCACGACAACGTGGTCGTACAACATGGTGGCGCTAAAGCCGGCGGGATCATCGGGCGAGTAGTTCTGCAGCCAGATCCAGTTGATGTTCAAGGCGCTGACGCTGCGCCACCGGAAGCCTTCGAAAGGCGTCCCGTTCGGATCCTGTGTAAAGCGACCCCCGGACCAGAATCCATTCGGGAAACCTTTACCGAGATGCGACACCTTCCTGCCGTTGATCCACAACGCCTGCTCGCCGTTGGTGTCTGTTGTGGGATTGTTTAGTTTGACCATATGCTCGACGCAGGCCCATTGACCGCGTGGCAGTTGAACCGACGGGTTGTTGAGGAGCATGTTGCCCCAGTAGGAGCCGACGCCGTCGGGGTGCATGCCCATCCAGTAGTTGTAGTGATCGAACGCCGAGGTGACGTTGTTGTGCTCACCGGCGGCGATGAACCGGTCGTCGCCGTTCGGCTTGCTGCCGGCTTGCGGGTCGGGCCACGCGGAGACCGGGTTGTAGCCGCCCATCCAGATGCCCGAGTGGTGCGTGATTCCGGTTGTCGGATATTTGATGTAGTAGCGGACATAGAGGACGTCGTTGATGCCCGGGCTGATCACCTTGTAGAGTGCTCCGCCGTTGTTGACGCCGCCGCCGACCCACGGAATGTTCAGCGAGTGTCCCGCCGGCGTGCCCGGCGGCACATCGGTTGAGAACTGCATCCCCGTCGGATTCTTCGCGTCGCCCCATCGCTCGACGACGCCGCTGATGGCCCCTTCCTCGAACTGCTCGACGAAAACCACATTCGGATTGTTTTCGATTCCGGCGTCACCCGGATACTGTGCGGAGATGCCGGCCGAAGACTGCGCGAAGAGCTCACCGGCGACAATGGCAAGCGCGACGACGATCGCGAGCGGACGGGCAACACGCAGGGATCCCGTTGCGTTTGTTGTCATACTGCACTGCATTCACGGCAACACCCGTGCCGTCGCAGCCCAACGTGCGCAATCTGAACTCGGCTGCACGGCCGCTCGTCGTGAAAAGCTCGTCAAAGTCGGGTGGACCGAGCGGGACTTTCATCAATTATCACGGTGATCACGCACGCGTCCAATCGAATCGCTGGGGTTACAGAATTGACTCTGTGGCCACAAAACAGAAATGACGGTGCGCCCGATAGACGCACCGTCATCTTTTTCCGCGATCATTGGCGCGCAACGCGCGCGTTGTGCTACTGGAGGCAGCCGATGTAGTTGGTGGCGACGACGACGTGATCGAACAGCATCGTGCCGCTGACGCCGGCCGCATTGTTTGGCGAGTAGTTCTGGAGCCAGATCCAATTGAGATTGAGCGCAGACGTCGCGCGCCACCGGAACCCTTCGAATGGCGACCCACTCGGGTCCTGCGTGAAGATCCCGCTGCTCCAATAGCCGTTGGGAAAGCCCGGGCCTAGATGTGAAACCTTGACGCCGTTGAGCCATAGCGCGTGCTCACCGTTGAAGGCCCACGTCGGGTTATTGAGCTTGACCATCTCTTCGACACAGACCCACTGCCCGCGCGCGGCCTGTACTGACTTGTTGTTCAGCAGGAGGTCGCCCCAATAGTTGCCGTCGTTGGACCGGTGCATCGCCATCCAGTAGTTGTAGTGATCGAATCCGCCAAGCTGGGTCTGCTCGGCGCCCGCGATAAAGCGATCGTCGCCGTTGGGTTTTGTGCCTGCCTGCGGATTGGGCCAGGGAGAGATCGGGTTGAAGCCGCCGATCCAGATGCCGTTGTGCCCGATCACGCCGTTGATGGGGTACTTGATGTAGTAACGCACGTAGAGCGTGTCGTCGATACCGGGACTGAGCACCTTGTAGAGATGCCCGCCGTCGGTCACGCCGCCGACAAACGGAAGGCTGAGCGAGCGGCCGCCGCCACCGCCTGGGGGCACGTCGTTCGAGAGCTGCATCCACTCAGGACGTCTGGCGTCGCCCCAGCGCGAGATGATCTCGCCGATCGAATCCTCGAACTGCTCACTGAAGATCACGCTGGAGTGGTTCCGGATCCCGACGTCGCCCGGGTAGAGTGCGGAGATGCCGCTGCTCGAGGGCGCTTGTACCGCATTGAGGACATAGATGCTCACCGAAGCGGACGCTCGCTGGTTGCCTGCAGCGTCGCGCGCGAGCGCCGTGACCGAATGCACACCGTTGGCGACGCTGCTGGCGTTCCAGCTCACGGAATAGGGCGCCGTGAGGTCCTCGCCGCCGATGTTGGCGCCGTCGAGTGTGAACTGCACGCCGACGACACCGACATTGTCGCTCGCGCTTGCCGACACCGCGACCGCATTGCCGGCGACGATCGCGCCGGCCGAGGGGCTGGTCAGGAATACCGCCGGAGCCGACGTGTCGCTGCTCGAGATGGTGCTGCCGCTATTCGAGATGGTGCCGCTACTCGCACCTGCCAACGTGATCGTCAGGTACGGGCGCAAACTGGCGTTCCCGTTCTCGGCGCTCGCGAATGTGCGATACCGATCCTTGGGCTTCGTCGCATCGGAGTTGAGCAGCACGCCATAGTTGGACGAGGGATCGGCGACCCACTCCTGGACCATGCGGGTGAGCGTCCACTGCTTGAAGCCCGTCGACTGGTCGATCGGTTGCTGATCGTACGGGCTCGTGATGTCACCCTGTGCCAACGGGACACCCTCATAGCAGCACGTGTTCCAGGTCCATCGGTTCGACCCGTCGTAGGTGAATCCGTTGGCCGCGGTGATGGCGGGATTGCGGTTCCGGATCTTGTGAGCGCCGATGGTGTAGCTGCCGTCGGCGGTGGCGTCGCTGTCGATCAGCGCGAGATGCAGGGCCGCGTCCTGGATCGACGCACCCGGTGGCAGCGCCGACAGGTCGAACTTCATCACGATGGCGTTGGCCACCGTGTAGTCCGGCCACGTGTAGGTCCATAGCGTGGGCGACGCGCTCTTGTTGCTGTCGTCGAGCGCCAGATACGTGTCCGCGGGGACCACCACGATCGAACCTGCCGAGACGCCGCTCAGCGGCCCCGTCGGAGACGAGGTACCGCTATTCGAGATCGCGCTTCCGCCACTGGTCGAGCCGTTGGCCACTCTGACCGACAGATAGGGGCGCAAACTGGTGTTGCCGTGCTCGCTGCTCGCGAACATGCGATACCGGTCCTTGTACTTCGTTGTATCGGAGTTGAGCAGCACGCCGTAGTTCGATGAGGGATCGGCGACCCACTCCTGGACCATGCGGGTGAGCGTCCACTGCTTGAAGCCTGGTGACTTGTCGATCGCCTGCTGATCGTAGGGGCCCGTGATATCCCCTTGCGCCAGCGGGACGCCGTCGTAGCAGCACGGGCTCCAGCTCCACGGATTCCATCCGTCGTAGGTATATCCGTTCGCCGCGCCGATGACCGGATTCCGGTTCGCGATCTTGTGAGCGCTGATCGTGTAGGTGGCATCGCCGGTGCCGTCGCTCTCGATCAACGCGAGGTGCAGGGTGGCGTCCTGGATCGATGCCCCGCGTGGCAGCACGGACAGGTCGAACTTCATCACGATCGCGTTGGCGGCCGTGTACTCCGGCCAGGTGTAGGTCCACAGCGACGGCGACGAGCTGTGGTTCCTGTCGTCGAGCGTCAGGAACGTGTCGGCCGGAACGAACACGAACGAGTCGTCGTTGCCCGGCGGTGTGATTGACAGATCGGACAGCTCGGGGGCCGCCGCACCGCTCGCGGCGTAGGTGACCTCCAGCACCGGACGCAACGTCGCGTCCGGGTATTCCATGCTGGCGAAGAAGCGATATCGGTCCTGCGGCGATGTCCAGTCCGAGTTCAACAGCACGCCGTAGTTGAGGGTCGGACTGGCGAGCCACTCCTGCACCATGCTGGTGATGGTCCAGGACTTCCAGCCGTTGGTCTTGCTCACGCCGACCGACGCGTAAGCCGGCGAGATGTTGCTTTGCGCGAGGGGGAAGGCGTCATAGCAGCAGTTGGAGGGGGCCCACGCGGTCGACGTACCGCTCATCGACCCGTTCGTCGCGGCGATATTCGGGTTGCGTCCGATGATCTTGTGCGCGGTGATCGTATAGGTCGCGCCGTCGCGCGAATCCGATTCGATCAGGGCGAGCTTCAACTTCGCGCTCTGGACGACCGCGCCGGCCGGGATCGACGACAGGTTGAACTTCATGATGATGGCGTTGGCCGGCTGGTAGTTCGGCCAGGTGTAGGTCGCCAGCAGCGCCGACCGGCTGTAATTCGTGGTGTTCAGATTAATGAACGTATCCGTTGGCGAGAGCAACACGGTTTGAGTCTGGATTTGCGCCGACGCCCGTGACTGGCCCGACGGCATGAACACAGCGATGGCGATCACGCCAACCAGGGAAACCACCAATCGAACGACGAGCGTACGGAGAGAGAAGGAAACCGGGAGAGTGGGAAATTGCAACGCTGACCTCGACCTGAAAGGGGCCGTACTCCTCGCGAGCCCCGTCGGGAGCGCACGAACGAACGACGCGTTGCAGCCGCCCCGGCAACTGGTATGCCATCGGGTAAATAACTGAATCGGCGTCGTTCGAGTCTCGACCGTAGTACATCGGCCATAGTCCCGACTGCTCCACCGGGAGTCATCAAAGCCCAGAGAGAACACGGCCAATCCCATGCCTTGTCCGCGGTGTGGCGCCCGCAAATTCTGGACGTTGAAAAACGGGCGCCGGAGGTGCGCCCGCTGCCGTTACGACTGGAAACCCGACCGTCTGCCGCTGCGACTGACGCGGCGCCAGTGGCGGGCCTTGCTCGAATGGTTCGTCCGCGGAATGACGAGCGCGCAGATCGCCCAGGAGACGCAGTTGGAGCGCAAGCGAATCCTTCGCGCGCTAACGATCGTGCGCTCCGCGATGGTCGACGTCGCGCCCGCTCGCGCCGGGCCGCTCGGACATCAGTGGCACGCCGATCACGCGCATTCGGGCGAACGCACTGATCACGCAGCTCGCCATCGACGGCTGCGGCCAGCGGTCATCGGCTTACGGCTGGTCGGCGAGCACGTCTGGGCCGAAGTCGTGGCGGACGAGGATGCTGAGTGGCTGATTCGCAGTCTGCGGGAGCGCCGACATGGGCGCGGCGTGATTGGCCCGACGGCCCTCGACTACGGCGCGATCGTGTATCGGAGTCGGCTCTATCGCCTTCCCGCACACGGCGAGGGTGGCGCCTCTCCGCCGTTCGGCCATCTCGAAGGGTTCTGGGCTTACCTCAATCAACGTCTGCGATCGAAGGGGGGCATCCGGCGGGGACGGCTTGGCCTGTACCTGGCGGAATACGCGTGGCGGTTCAACCATCGCAAGCTGACGCCGCGCGAACAGATCCGCGAGCTCTTCAAGCTGATCGGTGGAAGACGATCAGGTGTGCGCATTACCACTATGGGCCGCGCGAGACGGCCCCACTAGGAGGAGCCTCGTCAGGTAATTGGATGATGTTGACTCAGTCGAAAACCTGACATGCGTGTCGAGACTACTTACCAGCAAATGATTCCGCGCGAGATCGATCGAACGGCGTCGAAAAACACCACGATTTATCAGTATTCGCCTGAATGCTCGTTCAGGCGAACACCCGATGCCCACAGGCGGGACCTTCTCGCTATCGTGTGCGGCAATGCCAGTCCATCAAATCCGTGGCGATCCAAACGGATCGCCATCCCGCCTCGATATCCGCCCGTCCGACTCTCCGGGCCACGCCCGTACGTCACCCTCGATTCGGCTCCTGCTGATCGAGGACTCCGATGACGATGCGGCGCTGATCCTGCGAGAGCTGACACGGGCCGGCTTTTCAGTCTCTTCCGAGCGCGTCGCCAGCGCCGAAACGCTGGCGAACGCGCTCACTCGTCAGCGCTGGGACGTCGCGATCGCCGATTACACGATGCCCGGCTTCAGCGGCCTCGCTGCGCTGACCCTCCTGCGTGAGTACGACGCCGACATGCCCTTCATCTTCGTGTCGGGCACGATGGGCGAAGACATCGCGGTCGCGGCGATGCGCAGCGGCGCCCACGACTACATCATGAAGGCGAACTTGAAGCGGCTGGTGCCGGCCGTCGAGCGCGAGCTCCGCGACGCCGCCGGCCGCCAGTCGCGCCGGCAGGCCGAAGCGCGCCTGGCCCACCTGGCGTATCACGATGCCCTGACCGATTTGCCCAATCGCGTGCTGCTGCACGATCGATTGCAGCAGGGCATCCGCGGCGCCGAGCGCGCCGGCGAATCGCTGGCGCTGCTGGTCCTCGACCTCGATGGCTTCAAGACCGTCAACGATTCGCTCGGCCATCATGCCGGCGACCGCGTGCTGCAGGAGCTGTCGTGGCGCCTGCGCGAACTGCTGCGCGACGTCGATACGGTGGCCCGTCTCGGCGGCGACGAGTTCGCGATCGTGCTGCCGCGCACGGATGGCGACGGCGCCATTCTCGCCGCGCGCAAGGTGCTCGAAACGCTGCGCCGGCCGATCATGATCGACAATCGCAGCTTCGGCGTCGGCGGCAGTCTCGGCATCGCCTGCTACCCGGCTCACGGGGTCCGCGCCGACGAGCTGCTGCAGAAGGCTGATATCGCGATGTACGTCGCGAAGACGGGTGGTCTCGGCTACGCGGTCTACGTCCCGGGACGCGATCAGTACGCCCATCGGCGCCTCACGCTGATGACCGAGTTCCGCGAGGGCATCGAGTGCGGACAGTTCCTGTTCGACTACCAGCCGATCGTCAATCTGAAGACCGGCCTCGCGACGTCGGTCGAGGCACTGGTGCGCTGGAACCATCCGCATCGCGGCCGACTGATGCCGGGTGAGTTCATCGAATTCGCGGAGCACACCTGGCTGATCGAGCCGCTGACGATGCTCTTGCTCGATCAGGCGCTGGCGGAGTGGGCCGGGCCACAGCCGCCGATCTCGATTGCCGTCAATCTCTCGCCGCGCACCCTGCGCGATCCCGATCTTCCCGACCGCATCGCCAACGTCCTGAGCGCGCACGATGCGTCGCCGTCGCGACTGGTGCTCGAAATCACCGAGAGCACGCTGCTCGTCGACGCGCAGCGCACCACGACCTGTCTGTCGCTGCTGCACGACATGGGCGTGACGCTTGCCATCGACGATTTCGGCGCCGGCTATTCCTCGCTGTCCTATCTCCGTCGTCTTCCGGTCGATCAGCTGAAGATCGATCGCTCGTTTGCGAGCGCGCTGGCGGTTGGCGACGACCCGATCGTGCGCTCGACCATCGACATGGCGCACAATCTCGGCCTCAGGGTCGTGGCCGAAGGCGTCGAAGAGGCGGTGGTGCTCGAACGGCTGCGCGATCTGGGCTGCGACGCCGCGCAGGGCAACTACATCGCGGCCCCAGCTCCTCCTGCCGATGTTCGGCGGTGGGTCGCCGCCCGACAGAGCCTCGGAGCCTAGCTCCCGGCCAGAGAAGTGGTCACGGTCGACGATCCCCTCCGCGCGGCCTTCGTCGCTCACCCCCTCCCGATGTGGTTCTACGATGAGGCCACGTCGGCGATCCTGGACGTCAACAACGCCGCGCTCTCGTACTTCGACCTCAACCGCGACGAGTTCCTGCGCCGCGGCCCCGTCCAACCGACCGACGACGAGTCGAATGACGTCGAGCTGGTGTCGCATCGCTTCGACTTCAACGGCAGACCGGCTGTCTTCGTGACGGTTCTCGACCTCAGCGCCCAGCGCAGCGTCGAGCGCGCGCTGGCGTACGCCGAGCAGCAGCAGCGCCGGCTGACGGTCGAGTTCGAGGAGCGCGTGCGGCAGCGCACGGTGCAGCTGCAGGCGGCGGCGAGCGAGCTCGAAGCGTTCAGCTATTCCGTGTCGCACGATCTTCGTGCGCCGCTGCGCAGCATCGCCGGCTTCAGCCAGGCACTGGTCGAAGATGCCGGGCCGTCACTGCCGCCCGACGCGCAGGACGACATCTCGCGCATCGTTGCCGCGGCGAAGCGGATGGATCATCTCATCAACGATCTGCTCGCCCTGTCGATGTACACACGCAGCGAGATGACGCGCCAGGCGGTGGATATCTCGGATCTCGCGCGCAAGATCGCCGGCGAACTGGCGGATGTCTCGCCGACGCGTGAGGTATCGGTCAGCGTCGCGCCGGGCATGGAGGCCCAGGGCGATCCGCCGCTGGTGCGCGTCGCGCTCGAGAACCTGATGACCAACGCGTGGAAGTTCACCAGCCGCCGTGAGCGCGCCTGCATCGAGGTCGGCCAGACCACCGGCGATGGGTCCGCACCGGTCTTCTACGTGCGCGACAACGGCGTCGGGTTCGACCTCGCCTACGCCGACAAGCTGTTCGGCCCGTTCCAGCGTCTGCACGATGCGACGCAGTTCCCCGGAACGGGCATCGGCCTCGCCACCGTACGCCGCATCGTGCTGCGGCATGGCGGGCGCATCTGGGCCGAGAGCCGACCGGGCGAGGGCGCCTGCTTCTTTTTCACCCTCCAGTAGACCGAGGCCGTGTATCAGATCCTGCTGGTCGAAGACAACGACGACGACGTACAGCTGACGCTGCGGGCCTTTCGCAAGAGCGATCTCGTCAGCACGGTGACCGTCGTTCGCGACGGTGTGGAGGCGTTCGACTACCTGCTCGCCACTGGAGAGTACGCGTCGCGCAATCCCGACGTGCTGCCCGATCTCGTGCTGCTCGACATCAAGCTGCCACGTGTGGACGGCGTTCAGGTGCTGGAGCGGCTGCGCTCGCATCCGCGCACGAGGCTCATTCCGATCGTGATCCTGACCTCGTCCGCCGAGCCGAAGGACCTGCTGACCTGTTACACCCTCGGCGCGAACAGCTACGTGCGCAAGCCGATCGACTTCCAGCAGTTCACGCGCGCGCTGCACCAGATTGGCAGCTATTGGTTACAGACGAACCAGGCGCCTCCGGCGCCCGGTTAGCCTCAACAATGAACGTTGAACTGTAGTTCGTTACTGCGAACCGCCTCCCTCCACCGCGAACGTCAGCAGCTTTGGTGCGAACGGCGTCGCTTGATTGCCTGGCCCCGCATTACCTCCCGTCACCGAGCCGACTCCGCCCATGAGCGCGACGTACTGCCGGCCATCGAGGCGATAGGTGATCGGCGGCCCCATCCCGCTGCGCAGCCCCGTGTCGATCTCCGCGAGCTTCTCGCCTTTGTCGGCGCTGTAGGCCATCAGCTTGCCGTTGCTGAGGACCTGGAACACGAGGTTGCCGGCGGTCGCCAGCGTGCCGCCGCCGATGCCGCCGCCGCCGGGGTTGCGCCAGCGCATCTGCTGCGCGATTGGATCCCATGCGACGAGTGCGCCGCGCCCGGCCGGTCCTTCGATCGGTGGCGGCCCGATCGCCGGTGGCGGTGGCTTGACCGGTGTGGGTGCGGGGCGCACGGTTCCAGTCATCGCTCCCTGTCGCGGTGCGTACACCGGCTCGACCGCGTAGGAGAACGAGTTGGCGGTCGACGTCGGGATGTAGACCAGGCCGGTCATCGGACTGAAGGCCATCGGCGACCAGTTGTGCGCTCCGCCGCCGCCAGGCGAGATCAGGATCGCATCAGTGTCGTAGAAGGCTTCCTCGTTGACGATCGGCCGTCCCGTCTTCGGGTCGATTCCCTTCGCCCACGTCACCTGCGAGAACGGACCCGCGGAGATGAACTGCCCGGTGACGCGATCGACCACATAGAAGAAGGCGTCCTTGTTGGCCTGCATGATCACCTTGCGCGGCCGGCCGTTGATCGTCAGGTCGGCGAGGATCAGATGCTGGACGCTGTCGAAGTCCCAGTTGTCACCCGGCACCACCTGGTAGTGCCATTTGAGCTCGCCGCTATCGACGTCGACCGCGAGGATCGAGCAGACGTAGAGGTTGTCCTTGTCGCGTGACGATCGATGCTGGTAGGCCCACGGCTCCGCGTTGCCGGTACCGACATACACCAGCCCCAACTCCGGATCGTACGCCGCGCCATCCCACACCGCGCCGCCGCCGCCGTTCTTCCACCACTCCTTGTCCCACGTCTCCGCGGCCTTCTTCATCGACGCGTTTTCAAACGGCTTCGACGGATCACCGGGAACGGTATAGAACCGCCACGCGCGCCGGCCCGTCAGCGCATCGTAGGCATCGAAGAAGCCACGCGTCGGCCGATCGCCGCCGCTCGCCCCGATG
>DASRJR010000520.1:0-27285 GCA_035649395.1 Vicinamibacterales bacterium | reverse complement strand
TCCCTTGAACCACGCTTCGACCGGCACCAGCATGCCGCTCTTCGGGCGATCGATGATCGCGTCGGGAAGCAGATCGCGGACGGCTTCCTTCAGCAAGTACTTCTCGACCGACCCTCGCAGCTTCAGCTGGGCCGGCAGCTGGAACGCCAGCTCCACGACCGCCCGATCGAACAGCGGCGAGCGTGGACGCACGCCGAACGGCGCGCTGACGGCATCCACTTTGTGCAGGATGTGGAACGCGCCCTTGAAGCTCAAATTAATCGCCATCAGCTTGGCGACGAACTGCGACCAGCGCTGGTCGGCGAAGAGCGGGGTGAGCTCGCGCTCGAGCACGTGGTCGGCAATCGACGCGCGGACGTCGGACGAGAGCAGCTTCGGCAGGTCGTCGTAGCACTTCTGATGCGCGCGCAGATACGTCCGTTCGCGCGCGCCGCTGGAGTCGTCGTAGGCGTCCTGGCCGTCGCCGAACAGCTCCGCGAGCAGCATCGGAAGGTTCTTGGGGCCACCGAAGCAGGGATCGCCGCCCTCGCCGTTCAACATCACGTCGACGTCCTCGGCGGCCGCCCGAAACAGGAGCGCATTGGGCACGGTCAACGGATCGCCGATCGGATCCCCGAGCAGCCCGATCGAATCGTCGAGGTGCCGCAGAATCAGATCGGGCGTCAGCTCGAGGATGTGGTGTCGCGTGCCGCAGTGCTCGGCGACCATCGAACTGAACGGCAGCTCGTTGCGATAGCCGGAGCCGAACGACACCGAGTAGGTGTGCACGTCACCGCGATGTAACCGGCGTGCCATTGCGACGACGAGGCTCGAATCGATGCCGCCGGAGAGCGAGGCACCGACGGGTCCGTGCGGCGGCAGCCGCCGCGCCACGGCCGCTTCCAGCTCACTGCGTAACCGAGCCCGAAGCGCATGTTCGTCGACGACGGGTGGCTCGGACGCCTCAGGCAACGACCACAACGTATCGAACGACAACGCGCCGTTCCTGAACCGTACGGCTTCCGCCGGTTGAACCTTGTGGACGCCTCGCAGCAGCGTGTCGCGACCAGGGAGATAGCCGTAGGACAGATACCGCGCGACGGCGATGTGATCGATGACCGGCTTGACCAGGCCACTGGCGAGCACGCCGCGGAGATCGGAGGCAAAGACCAGCGCGTGGTCGACGCCGGCGGCGTCCGCCTGCGCACGCGCGAAGAAGAGGCTGCGTTCGCCGATGTGATCCCGCGCGAGGTTGAACGCACCGTCAGCATCACGCCACGCGACCGCAAACGCGCCGCTTACCGAGCCGAGACGGCCACCGTGCAGGACCGGCCCCCATTGATCGTCCCGCTCGAGAGCCTCGTGATCGAGCCAGCACGTATCGAAGTCACCGACGAATGCGGGTT
This sequence comes from Vicinamibacterales bacterium, assembly GCA_035649395.1. GTDB lineage: Bacteria > Acidobacteriota > Vicinamibacteria > Vicinamibacterales > UBA2999 > Gp6-AA40. Next base: position 25,900 of record DASRJR010000520.1, on the reverse strand, counting down.
CAACCGGTGAAGTGCCGGCACCACACACAACGCCACTGATTCGACGAGACGCCACGGACCGCGCCTCGATGGTGCCGACCGTGGGCGAGGCCGCGCTAGCCGAACGAATCTGCGCCGCCATCGGAATCACCGGCGTCCGCGCTGAACGAGTCGCGGTCCTGATGGACTGATCCGTCGCCGTTGCTGCTGGTGCTGCCACCGCTGTCGCCGATGCTGCCGGAATCGCTGCTGCTCTCTTCGCGACGGTTGATCGCCCGGAACAGTCGCTTGAGCACCTGCTCGGGTCGGATCGCGGCGAGCTCCAGGACGTAGGAGGTCAACCAGCGGAGCTCCTCTGCGTCGATGGCGCCCTCCGCGGCAACTGGAAGCACGCCTGACGCGTTCTGCCACAGTCCTTTGAAAGGGCCGGCGTGCCGTGGCCGCAGACCAACGTCGGTGACCGGCACGAGCCCTTTGAACCAGCGTTCGTCGCTCGTCAACTGATAGGCCAGCTGACAACCGGCCAGGCTGGCGTCGTGCAGCGCGAATACCTGCAGCTTCGGGTTGCGTTTGAGCATCGAGCGAACGACCTCGAACGGTCCTTCGGGGTAGCCGCCGATCGAGAGAATCGCGCAGTTGTTCTCGAAGTGAAAGTTGTTCGCGAGCAGCAGATCGACGGTGCGCGCGCGATCGCAGATGACGGCACGATCGAAGGAGTAGTCGCCGATGTCGGGTTCCTGGGCCCGTCTCGCCGACTGCTGCGCCTTTCTGACGATGAGACCATCCGGGCTGCCGTGGGCAGCCTGCCACTTGCTCCACAAGCGATTGAAATCGGACTGGTCGAGGACCACTGTGACGGGCCGCCCGTAGCGGCGCACCAGCAGCCCCGTCACGAGCCACGCGACCAGCACCAGCGGAATCAACGCGGCCATGCCAAGTGCGGCGAAGACAACGGTCGAAACAATCGCCCCGAAGACGAAGTGTGCCCACGGCCGCGTGCGCTTTGACAGACGGCGGCACAACTCGTAGTACAGGTGCTCGACGCCCCATCGGATCTGCCCGTTCGCCGAAACCGCATCGATAGCCGACTTGAACGCCGCGTCGGTGACGGGATCTTTGTCCTTCGGATCGAAGGCGAAGCGCTTGCCGCATGAGGGGCACTTCGAGTACACACTCGACGCCCGTCGTTCCTTGTAGTTGCTGTCCTTGCCGCAACTGATGCACTTCACAGCGACGCACCCGGCTTGCGCCCGCGGCCGTCGACGAACACCCGCAGCCATGCCTCGAGCATCGCGAGCGTCCACAGCCGCTCGCCGATGCGGCGGCGGCGGCTCTCGCGCGCGTCGTTCTGCCCTTGTCGCAGCCGCTCGACGAACTCCGGGTTGAACAGCCTGCGCCGCTCGAGCGCGTCTGGACCGAGCAGGCTCTGCATAATCGATGCAAGCGGACCCAGTGCCCACTCGGTCACTGGCACACCCATGCCGTACTTGCGCCGCCAGACGATCTCGCGCGGCAGATGACGCTGCAGCACCAGCTTGAGGATGTATTTCTCGATGGCCCCGTGGAGCTTGAGCTGAGGCGGCAGCCGGAACGACGCTTCCGCGAGCGCGCGATCGAACAGCGGGACGCGCAGGTCGAGCGCCTGGCCGTTGGCCACTCGCTCTGCCCGCGGAAGGATGTTCTGAGAACCCTTCAACGAGATGTCCGCCAGCCGCACGCGATTGAGGAACGTCGCCGCCCGATCGCTGCCGAGATACGGCATCAGCAGCGCACGGCGCTGACCCGGCCCCCCGACCTGCGCGCGAAATTGCGGTGTGTACAGCTGATTCTCGAAGCCGTAGAACCGATGGTAGGAACGCAGGTACAGCTCTTCGCGAGAGTCGTCGCCGTGCACGCCCGCAAACAGCTCCGCGGCAATCATCGGCTTACTCGTCCACCCGCCGAACAGCTGGTCGCCGCCTTCTCCGTTGAACACGGATGCAAAGCCGCCGTCTCGTGCCGCGCGCACGAGCAAGTACTGTGGACCGGTGACCGGATCGCCAAACGGAAGATCCAGCTTCCAGACCAGGTCGGCCAGTACGCTGCCCACATCGCCGCCGTCCACCTGGACGAACTGCAACGGCACCTGAAGCTGGTCGGCAACGACCTGCGCCTGCGGCTTCTCGACGCTGCGTTCGCCGAAGTCGAGGCTGTAGGCCTGCACCTCGACGCCGGCCTCTTTGAGCCACAGCGTCACCCCGGAAGAATCGATGCCTCCGGACAGGAACACCGCGACGCGCTGCTCGCCATTGAGACGCCGGGCAATGGCCTCCTTGCACAGCGTGCGGATGAGCCGTCTCGCGACCTTCTTGTCGCTGAGCGCCGGATCGATCTCTTCGCGAAGCCTGAAGTACGGCGTGGCCGTGAGCACACCATCGGCGTAGACGCCGATGTGCCCCGGCAGCAATCGCTTGATGCCTCGGATCGGAACGTCCTCGCCAGGGACGAACGAGAAGGTGAGGTATTTGTGGAGCGCCGAATAGTCGATCTCGACAGGGAGCGCGGCCACTGCGAGGAGCTGCTTCAGCTCGCTGGCGAAATACAGGACGCCGTTGTGGTTCGTGTAGTAAAGCGATCTGACGCCGAACGGGTCGCGCACGAGCGTCAGGCGTTTGCGCGCGCCATCCCACCATCCGGCGGCAAACGCGCCGTCCAGCGTGTCGAGCGCGGTCGGCTGAGAGCTCAGATATTCGAGCAGGGCGGCCGCGGGCGACGACACCGGCGGCGCCAGTGTGCCTGCGCACGCGATCAAGTCGGCGCCCTGTCGATGAATGCCTGGAGATTTTCCGGGACGCCCGCTCCACCAGCGATAGCCGAGGCCGACGCCCGGCGCGGTCGCCGTATCGGTGCGCTCGCCGCGATAGTCGATCGCCGCGAGCATGGCGTCGATCACGCCCGGATCCCCCGCCCCGACGTAGCCGCAGATGCCGCTCACGACCGATACTCCGCGACGATCAGGCCACAGCGGACCCAAAGAGCGGTGGTCATCACTTCACGACGAAGGCGGACGAGCTCAGCACACGGTCCTCCAGCAGCAGCCGCACGTGCCATTCGCCCTGGAGCGTCGACGGTTGAAAGTGCTGACGGCAGTGCGTCGGCCACATGCTCGCGTACACGAAGCGGGTTCGGTACTGGTTGTAGAACGCCGTACGGCCGGTCGGGTCCTCCCACTCACATCGCAGCTGCAGCGGCCAGCCGAGTGGGGTGTGCCCAAGCACGACGTGGTAGTAGATGTCCGGGCTGGCGGTTCGATCGATCTCGGTGAGCGCTTCTGGCGTTCGCTCGCCAGCGGCGACTCGCGCGGCCAGGACGGACATCTCCGTCAAGCGGCGATCGCGATTGACGAACACGAGCGCGGCGGCGACTGCCACCACCAGCACGAAGGCGCCGACGATTTTGAGCCATCCCATGTCAGGTACCGGCAATCTGCGTCGCGACGAGATCGTCGAACGTTTCTCGCCGCGTCGTGAGATGAACCTCGCCGTGGCGGACAACCACTTCAGCCGGCCGCGGCCGGTTCAGGAAATGACTGGACATCGCGTAGCCGTACGCGCCGACATCGCGCAACACCAGCACGTCTCCGGCGTCGACCTGCGGCAACTGGCACGAACGTGCAATGAAGTCGCGCGAATGCGTGGTGTTGCCGCACACGTCGGTCGGCACCGGAAGCGGCGGTCCCGTCGCCGAGACCGCCTCGATTCGATGGCGCGCGTGATACACGCTCTCGACGACGATGTTGCCGACGGTGCTGTCGACGCCGATGAAGCGGCGACCCGCGCGCTCTTTCACCGACACGACCGTCATCAGCAGGCAACCGGCTTGCGCCACCAGCAACCGTCCGGGCTCGACATACAGGCGAATGTCCCGGGCCCGCTGCGCTGACACCTGCTGCATGCGCGCCGTGATCCCGGATCCAAGCTCCTCGAGCGGGAGTGCGTCCTCGTCCTCGTAGCGAACGCCGAATCCTCCGCCGACGTCGAGATACTCCAGGTCTGGCAGGAGCTCGGCCGCCTGCAGCATCCGATCGAAGCACTGAAGGAATCGGCTGGCGCGCAGCGTATTCGTCCCCGCGTACATGTGGAGCCCGGCGAGCTGCCTTCCAGCAGCCCGCGTCACCTCGACCGCCGCCGGCAATTCGTCGAGCGTGACACCGATCCGATTGCCCGATCGCTCCACGTCGATCAGCAGCCTCAACCCGAACCTCGTCTGACGCGTGTGCGTGATCGCGTCGCGCAGCTGGTGCAGCGAATCGAGATTCATCTGGATCGCATGCGCGTCCAGCCACCGCAGGTCGTCGGCGTTGAGATTGGTCCCGCTGTAGAGAATCCGACTGGCCGGAACATCGGCCCTGAGCGCGGCAAACGCGTCGCCGGGTGTGTTGGCGTGCACGCCGGCGCCGAGCGCGTGCAGCAGGCGCACGATGAACGGATTCTTGTTGCAGACGATCGCGTAGTGCAGCTCGGTGGGCTGATACGGGAATGCCGCGCGAAATCGCGAGTACGCCTCGTCGATCAGGTCGGCGTCATAGACATAGAGCGGCGACCCATACCGCTCGATGAGCGACGGCGCCAGCTCGGAGATCGAGGTCATCGGCCGGCGCTATATTACCGAATCAACGTAACTATGTAGTGTCCGGCTTTAGCCGGACCCGGCTCGCGCCATCAATGCAGCCGCCGCGAACTCCCTCCCTGCGATTGCGGTGGGTGATATGGCCACGGCCTCGCCATGCTCCGAGACGTGTGCCGAGAGCTCCGGCGACGCAAGTCGCATGACCAGTGGCACCGCGGCGTTGAGTGCGCGCACCAGCAGCGCGATCTGAAAGTTCACCGCGTCGGAATCCGTCAGACACACCATCGCGGCGGCATCAGCCACGCGCGCGAGCGCCAGCGTGTCCGCTCGCGAGGCGTCGCCAAGAATGACGTGATGGCCCGCGGTTCGCAGCGGATCGATGTTCTTGTTGTCGGCGTCGCGTTCGATGATGACGACGCGATGACCGTGGCGGTGCAGCTCGCCGGCCACGCGAATGCCAATGTTGCCGGCACCGGCGATCACGATATGGCCCTTGCCGCGAACCGACACATGGCCGCTCAGGATTTCCAGGCGGCGGGCGACGACCCAGTCGGTGAACAATCCAAACAAGACGGCAAACCCGGCGGCACCTGTCACCATCATCGCCATGCCGACGACCTTCGCCGCACTCGACGCGTCCCGCAGCGCGATATCGCCGTAGCCAACCGTGGTGATCGTGGTCCAGACGAAATAGGCCGCATCGAGATACGGCAGATCCAGCGCGGTCGCGAAGAACAGGGTGAAGACGATCGCGACCCCGACGAAGCCGAGCACCACGGCGGGAACCAAACGGTCCGCATTCGGCCGCCGGTAGCTCGGTCGCGCGCGTGCGACTGCGGCGGCATCCGCACCGCGACCGCCCGCGGCGTGGCTGGCGATCGCATCGGAGGTGGCTTTCGCAAACGCCGGCGCCGCCAGGCCCGACATGCTCAACGTCGTGACGCCCGGCAGGGTGCGTTTGAGATACTCGGCGAGCGACTCCTCGAAGATCCGCACGACCAGCGGCAGATCGGTCCGCAGTCGCCGTGCGGTCAACGCGAGGTCGACGTTCATCGCGTCGTCGCTGCTCGTCAGGACGAGAGCGGATGCGTGCTGCAGATCAGTGGCAGTCAGCCCTGCGTCCGTCGCCTCATCCAGCCGCAGCCTGCTCGCCGACGCGCCCGCGGCGACGAGATGCCGCTCGATCGCGTCGGTCAGGCGGTCGCTGCCGTGCAGCAGAACGGTCACAGCCGTCATTTCAGCACAGACGGGCTTGGTTTGATGTGCTGCAGGGCAAACGATCGCCCCGGTGAAACTGCACTCAGTGGTCGGGGTCGAGCTTGGGCCCACGCCGCTTCGATATGGCGTTCAGCACCGCGTCTTGGGCACAGCACCTGCACGGTTTGACGTGGATCTCGAATCTCGGCAAGGAGAACCGTCGTGTCCATCAAAATCCCAGCCGTCGTCGTCGCGATCAGCGCGCTCGTCGCCCTCGAGGTAGGGACGACCGCTCAGAGCGTGTCGCCTGCGCCATCGACGCAGACGTCACCAACCACGCAGCAACCCTTTGCGCCCTGCGTGCCCGTCACCACGACTTCACCAACGGATCCCGTCGGCAGAACGCCGCAAATACCTCCACCGACAACGCCGCGGCCAAGTCCGCCGACATCGCCACAAACGATTCCGCCGACGACGCCGTCATCAGTTCCGGCGCCACCAGCGACATCAACACCATCACAACCAACCACGTTACCGGGACAGATCAATTCGACGGTGCCTGGACCTGCAGCGGCCGGCCAGCCAACTCCTGCCGCGCCAGGAGCGAACGCGGCCAGTCCGCAATCCCCGACGACCGTTAACCCGGGAGCGCCCACGACGCCGGGCGGCGCCACCACGTCTCCAGACGGGAGGGTCACGGCACCGGGCGAAGTCACGCCTCCGTGCCCGCCAGGAACACGGCCCGAGACATCGTTGCAGCCGCCTGTGCGCTGAGAGGACGATGCTGTAGGAATCAGGAATCGGGAATCAGGATTCAGCCCTGGGCAAGGCGGTAGGAGTCAGCCACGAGGTTTCAGGCTGCGCGGGGCTGATTCGAGAGTTCACCTCTGAGGACTGGCCCAACCCGATTCCTGACTCCTGATTCCTGATTCCTGATTCCTGATTCCTGCTCGCTAGCGTTTGCGCGTCCCGGAATGAGCCTCGCGATTACAAAATCGCGGCCGACGCGCCCCACATCGTAATCGGCAGCCCACCAAGCCTTCACCGAGCGCGAAGCCGGTCCACACAATTGCCCGGATCGCCACCGGATTGCGCACGGCCTCGATCTTGCCGCCTTCCACGACGACCACCACATCCCCCAGGTCACAAGGATTCCTCGCGATGTCAGAGGCGAACGAGTTCATCTCCCGAAGACAGTTCTGCGCCGGCGCGTGCCAGGCGGCGTCGTGCGCCGCACTTGCCACGTTCGTCTCCGCCTGCGGCGGCGATGGACCGACGTCCCCGAGCACGCCGGCATCGACGCTGCCGACGCTCATTGGCCGATTCGCCGCTTCGAGCGTGCAAGTCAACGCGACAGGCACCGCGTTAGCCAACGTCGGGGGCGCGGCGCTGGTCGAATCGGTTGCCGGGCTGTTCCTCGTCGCCCGCACGAGTGCGAGCGGGTTCACGACGGTCGATGGCGTGTGCACGCACGAAGGCTGCACCATCACCGGCGCCGCCGGCGACATCTACGTCTGCCCGTGTCACGGATCGCGCTACGACCGCAACGGGCAAGTCGTCAACGGTCCCGCGCGAGCGTCACTGCGTCAGTACACCACCACGTTCGCAGACGACGTGGTGACGATCCGACTCTGATACCGCCATGGCCCATATCAATCCGGATATCGATCACCTGTTCCGCCGCGCCGGCTTCGGCATCAGCTCGCTCGAGGCCGACAACCTGCGCAACATGTCGATGGCGAACGCGATCTCGTATCTCGTCGACTACGAGGGCCGGCCCGACGACGTCGACGAGCGCATCGGCCGGCCCGACCACGTGCAGGTCACCACGAAGGACCTGTTCGCGCCGGACATCGACATCGAGGACGCTCGCCAGCGCTGGCTGTTCCGCATGATCCACACGCGTCGTCCGCTGCAGGAGAAGATGACGCTGTTCTGGCACAACCACTTCGCCACGGGCTACGGCAAGCTCGCCACCGACTCGGGCACCGTCCTCGGCGCCAAGATGCTCGTGCACAAGCCAGGCGTGCTGCGCGGACCGCAGGGACAGATCGAGCTGCTCCGCCAATACGCGCTCGGCAACTTTCGCAATCTCTTGATCGAGATCTCCAAGGACGCCGCGATGGTGATCTGGCTCGACGGACAGAGCAACACCAAAGCGAAGCCGCAGGAGAACTTCGGCCGCGAAATCATCGAGCTGTTCACCATTGGCGTCGACAACTACGTCGAGACGGACGTCTACGCCGCCGCGCGCGTGTTCACGGGATGGAACCTGCGGGCGTCGGATGACTACCGCCGGGACGAGTACGGCGACATGAACGCGTATCACGAGTTCGTCTACAACCCCGAGCAGCACGAAACCAGCGCCAAGACGTTCTCGTTCCCGATTTACAGCAACGGCAGCCGGACGATCCCGGAACGCAGCGGATCGGCCGGCATGCAGGACGGCATCGATCTGATCAACGCGCTGGCGTTTCATCCCGAAACGGCCCGGCGTCTCGCGCGCAAGTTCTGGGGCTTCTTCATCAGCGAGATCGAGCCGCCCGATCCGGCGTTCGTCGAGAGCACGGCCCAGGTCTACCTGCAGAACGGCACCGAGATCAGACCGGTCGTGCGGCACATCCTCAGCTCCGCCTGGTTCAGCGCGCCGTCGGCGCGCTTCGCGCGCTTCTCGTGGCCGGCCGAATACGTCGTGCGCTCGATCAAGGAAGTGGGCTGGCAGAACCTCACGCTCGACAAGGTTCGTTCGCCGTTGGCCAACATGGGCCAGCAGCTTTACGAGCCGCCCAACGTTGGCGGCTGGCACCTCGGCGACAAATGGTTCTCGACGGGGACGATGCTGGCGCGGACGAACTTCGCCGCGACCCTCGCCGCGACTCAGAAAGGATTCCTCGCCACCTCGCTGCAGGAGGAGGGCGGAACGCCGCAAGCGTTGCTCACCGCGATGCTCGAACGCGTCACGCCCGCACCGTTCGACCAGGGTCCGCAGCAGGCATTGATGACGTATCTGGGCGGTGCCGGCACGTGGATCGGCGGCGGCGAGCAACTCAACACCAGGGCCGCGGGCCTGGCACGGCTCCTCGTCGGCTCCTCCGAGTACCAACTCATTTAGTGGGGAGTTCGAACTGATGGAGTACCGCGTACAACAAGCCGCGATAGCGAATCATCAGGCCGCGACAACGGCGCGGCCTGTCGCAACTCGGGAAGAACATCACCAGTAGGGGACGGACGACGATGGCTGTTTCACGACGAATTTTCATCCGTAACGGCGTCGCGACGATCACGGCGAGTCTGGCCGCGCCGTCGTTCCTCAGTGACATCGCGCTGGCGCAGGGCATCCCGGGGCGTCGTCTCGTGGTCATCTACCTTGGCGGCGGCAACGATGCACTGAACACGCTGGTGCCGTATCGCGACGCGGCCTACTACAGCAGGCGACCGTCGATTGCGATTCCCGCGGGGCAGGTGCTGCAGGTGGGCAGCGACGCGGCCGGTCAGCCGCTGGGGCTGCATCCGCGGCTCGGCGGTCTGCTGAACGCGTACAACGAGGGACGCCTGGCGCTCGTGCAGCGCACTGGTTACTCGAACTCGAGCCGGTCGCACTTCGAGGCAACCGACATCTACGGCACGGCCAATCCTCAGGCGACGACGGGATCGGGCTGGCTCGGGCGATATCTCGACACGCTGCCGCGACCGCTGGACGCACTCGCCGCATGGAACACCACGGGTGAAACGCCACGCGCGCTGCTGTCTGGGCAGAGCGGGGTGCCAGCGATCCCGAACGCGGGCACGTATACCTATGCCAGCCCGAATCGCGGCAGCGTCGCGCTCGAAGAACGCGCGGCGGCGCAGACAATGGCCAACAACCCGGCGGCAGGGCGGCCGCATCTCGCATACCTGAATGGCGCCAGCCGGGGTGCGATCGAGACGCTCGATCGCGTGGCGCTCGCCACGTCGTACACCCCGAGCGTGGTGTATCCGAACAACGGCTTCGCGCAGTCGCTGCGGACGGTTGCAGGCGCGATCGTGCGCGGCATCGGCTCGCGCGTGTATTGGGTGCAGACCGGCGGCTACGACACCCACGCCGGTCAGGGCGCCAATGGCGGCGGCGACTACGCCAATCTGATGGGAACCCTTGGGGATGGCGTGTGGGCGTTCTACAGCGACATCCGCAATCAGGGCCTCGCCGGTGACACGGCCATTATTGTTTTCTCGGAGTTCGGCCGACGTATTTCAGAGAACGGTAGCGGCGGCACCGACCATGGCGCCGCGGGCGTGATGATGGTGCTCGGCGGCTCGGTTCGCGGCGGCCTCTACGGAACGGCCGCGCAGCTCTCGCCGGGCAGCCCGACGCTGGAGAACAACTCCGGCGACGTGCGTTACGAGACCGATTTCCGGTCGGTTTACGCGCGATTGCTGGATCAGTGGTTCGGGGTGGACTCGGTGTCGATCCTCGGCGGTGATTTCCGTGCCGGCGCGCCGGCCGTTTTCTGAACGGTGAAGAGATGATGAGACTCCCTCTGATAGCAGTGGTGCTCTTGGGCGCGGCTGGCCCCGCCTTGGCGCAGACCTCTGAGAGTCCTGCGTTGGCGCAAACCACTCAGACTCCGGCATTGGCGCCGACCCCCCAGAGTCCGGAATCAGCGCAGAATTCTCAGAGTCTGGCCGTGCCGCAGACTTCTCAAAGTCTGATACTCCCGCAGACCTCTCAGAGTCCGATATTCACGCAAGCCCCTCAACGTCTAGCGTTGGCGGATCAGACCTCTCAGGACACGGTCACCGCACCGCAGGTCTACCCACGCGTGACGTTCGGCGTCGTCACCTTCTTGCAGTTCGCCGCCGAGCTGCACGAGCAGGAGGGCTACAACGCGTTCGACGTGACGCGCGGCTACTTCAACGTGCGCGCGCAGCTCAATGATCGGATCAGCGTCCGGTTCACGCCGGATGTGCGACCGACCACTGACGCAAGCCTGGATCGAAACCTCGCCCTCCGGCTCGAGTACGCCTCGCTCGACGTGCAGGCGACCGACACGGTCAAGTTCATGTTCGGGCTGCACGAGACACCGTGGCTCACCTTCGAGGAATCGCTGAATCGCTATCGCGTTCTCGGCCCGTTGTTTGCCGAGCGCCTGGAACTGATCCCCGGAGCCACTGACCTCGGCGCGAGCATCAAGTGGAGCGGCGAGCACACCGAAGCGCATCTCGGGGTGTACAACGGCGAGGGCTACGGCCGCGCCGAAGTGGACAAGTACAAGAGCATCGACGGCCGCGCGACCTTCCGCCCCTTCTCGGAGGACAGCGAGCTGGGCAAGGTCAGCATCTCCGGCTTCTATCAGTACGGCTGGTACGCACGCGATCGACCGCGCAACGTCGCCATCGTGATGGGCAGCTACGAGAACACGAACTTCGTCGGCACCGCGCAGTACCTGTCGGCGACCGACAACCCGTTCGTCGCCGTTGACGTCAAGCGCCGCGGCCTGTCGTTCTTCGGTGAAGGGCGTCAGGGAGAAACCGGCTGGGCCGGCGTCGGCGGGCTCGATATCTTCGTCCCGGACGTCGACAACGAGGGCGACCAGCGCCGCCGCATGACCTTTGGCGGCGCGCACTGGAGCGAGTTGGGCCGCGGCCGTCTGGGCGTCGTCATCTCGCTGCAGCAGGAGTACCGATCGGCCGGATCGCAGCTGCTCGAGCGCCGGCTCCTCGCGCAGACGCACATCGAGTTCTGACGTTGAAATGCAGAATGCAAAATGCAGAATTCAGACAATGCTCTTGGCGATGATCAGGATCTGCATTCTGAATTCTGCATTCTGCATTTCTGACGAGCGTTTCTAGCCCAATTCGTCGATCTCGTCCTGCAATCTGCGGGCTCCGCGCCGGGTCCACCACGCTGTTGTCACGAAGAGGACGACGCCGGCAGCGGCATACGCCGCGGTCCGCGCGTCGGACTGATCGAGCGCGCCGCCGAGAAGACTCAACGCGACTCCAGGGATGAAGACCGCGAAGTACCGCCACGGTCTGTTCGCGAGGTCGCGCTGGCGCGCGAGCTGCGTCCGATAGAAGTCGATCGATGAGGTGAGACCGAGCCCGGCTGGCATCATCTGCGCGGTCGCGTACCCGCGAAACCGATAGCCGACGTAGACGAAGGCGGCAATCGTCAGCAGGTCGCCGACGCGTTCGAGCAGCTCGGGAGTCCTCCACACCTGCCAGGCCTCAACGAGGATGATCAGCGCGACCAGCGCCGCGGTGGCGATGCTCCGGCGCCGGAGAGCGCGCTCGAATCGTACCGCCTTCGACCGGATATCGTCGATCGACATGACGTGCTCCTCTCGTGGCTGGCCATTCCACAGCTGGTGAAGGTCGCGCTCGGACTCACTCATGACCGGTGACCCTCTGATGAAAGCGTTGCCTCAAGACCTGCTTGATGCGATGAATCTTCGTCGCCACGTTGACCGAGCTCAGCCCCGTGACCTCGGCGATCGTCGCGGCATCGACTTCTTCGAGATACAGCAGCATGACCTGCCGATCGATCGGACGGAGCTGTTGGATCAGCTCGTAGAGCCTGTCCAGCGCCCGCCGGCGATCGAGCCTCTCCTCTCCATCGTTGCTGTCCGGAATCGACTCGAGATCGTCCGACGCGACCAGCGTTGGCCGGTGGTATCTCGCTCGGACCACACGCGACGTGGCGACGTTGTGAGCGACGCGATAGACCCACGTCCGCACGGAACAGCGGCCATCGAAACGGGCGAGGCTGCGCCACAACGCGATGTGGATCTCCTGGAGGAGGTCCCGCCGCTTGTCGGAATCCCGTTCGTATCCGCGAGCCAGCCGCTCCAATGCGGCCCCGTACTCCGCGGCCACCTCGGCATACCGGTTGTCCCGGGCTTTGGAGCGGAGACGCATTTCACGAGAAGGTAGTCGCAGCCGGAGGAACTTTCTTACAGCGTGTTTCTACGGAACCGGAACCTGGAAGATGTTCCGCTGCGCCGAGAGCTTCTGATAGGCGTAGACGGAGGGATCTGGACCAGGAAACGCTCCGGGGACCGCAAACGGCTTCACACCGCGAAGCGCCGCGACATCCTCGAGCGACGCGACGCCATCCGTCGGCAACGGCGGCAGTACTTCGGCGCGTGACAACGGGACGGCGAAGACGGCCGCGCCGCCCATGAACGCCAGGTAGACGAAGTCACCGCCGCCCGACCAACTCACTTCCTCCGGCCAGGAGCCGTCGGTGCGAAACGCGCAGTCGCGACTGCACAGCACGATCGGCGCGCTGCCGTCGACCGAGTGCAGGCGAACGCTGTTGGCCGTCTCCCGCGTTGGCCCCGCATCCCACACCGCCACGCGCTTGCCATCGGGCGAGACACCGTAGAGCAGATAGACGGGACTGGCAATCGCCCGCCGCAGTCCGCTGCCGTCCTCGCGCACCCGGTAGACGAAGGTGCCGTTCGGTTCGTCAGCCGAGAAGAACACGTCGCCGTCAGCGCCGAAGTAGGCGTGCACCGCGCGGTTCGACGACAACTGGCGTGGCGCCGAGCTGCTATCCAGACTCGCCAGCCAGACACCACGCCGTGCCTCGTCTGACGGCGAGACGAACACGACCTTGCGGTCGTCGCGCGAGACGCTGTAGTGCTCCATCTGGAAATCAGGCAGCAGACGACGGCGCTGGCCCGACTGCAAGTCAGCGGCCCACAAACCTCCGCGCGGCAAGGTCGCTCCGACCGCCGTTCGCACGAGGTAGTAGAGCGTCTTGCCGTCGGACGAAAAGGATGGCCTGAAGGTGTACGCCTCGGACGTGATCTGCCGATCGCCGCGCCCGTCGTGAATCCACAGCGTGCTCTGCCGCGTCCCGATCGACGTGACGAACGACTTTCCGTCGGGGAGGAAATCGATCCCTTCCTCTTCAGTCGGTCCGAACGTGATCTGCTCTGGCATGCCGTTCGGGAAGCGCTGCCGCCAGATGTGGAATCCACTCCCGGTATCCGCGGAGAAATACATCCACGCGCCATCGGGCGACCACGCCGCACCGGTGCACTGCGACGGCTGCGGACCAACCTTTCGGCCCTTGGCACTGCCATCGAACGGCGCCACTCGACACGGCTGCCAGCCGTTGAAGCCCATCTCCGCCAGCAGCAGGTTCTGACGGTCCGGCGACAGATACGAGAAATGGTCCATGATGCCGTCTTCCACGAACACAAGCCGTTCGTCGGATCGGCTTTCGGTCGCCGAGGCGACCGCCAGCGTGATGCCCTTGCCGGTCAGATAGGAGAAGAGGACGCGAGGTTCGAGCGTGCCGTCGCTCCCGCGTGCCGTGATCCACGTCAGCCCCTCGGTGCCAGGCAACAGCCGACGCGGCTCCTGACCACCAATCACCGGGACGACCCATGTCGTCCATCCTGCGGAATCCAATGACGAGTACGCGATGCGCGTACCGTCGGGCGAGAAGCGCGGCGCGAACTTGTTCGGCAACCCATCTTTCGTCAACTGAACCGGATCACCGGAGGGCAACACTTTGACGAAGATGTCTGACGGCGCCCCGACAAACGGCACGTTGGTTTCGGGGCCGTGGACAAACGCGAGCAGCCGGCCGTCGGGCGAGATCGTCGGATGCGTCGCCGCATCGAACGATGTCAGCTGCACGTAGGCGGCTCGACCCTCCGGCGGCGTCGGTGCGCGGCCGCGAAACGCAAAGAGCGCCGCCACGAGCGCGATTCCCGCGACCGCAATCAGCGCGATGAGCCAGACTGGCAGATCACGTGTGTCGCGGTGCCGCACGGATGGCGCGGCGGGTATCGGGGCCGGATCAACCGTCTGCCGCGCGATCCGACGGAGATCGACGACCATGTCGTGCATCGACTGGAAACGATTCGCCGGTTCTTTCTCGAGTGCCTTTTCGACGACCGTGCGCAACGAGGCTGGTAGGTGATCCGGCAGCGGCGGCGCACTCCGATGCGCGATGGCGTGCAGGACGCCGAGATCGGACGGATCGGCGAACGGTCGACGCCCAGCCAGCGCTTCGTAGAGCACCACGCCGAACGAGAAGATATCGCTCCTGTGATCGAGTGGCCGACCCAAGGCCTGTTCCGGCGACATGTAGGGCACAGTTCCGGCGATGACGCCCGGACGCGTTACGAGTTGGGTCGTCTCGGTGACGGCCGCCGCTTCGTGCAGTTTGGCCAAGCCGAAATCGGCCAGCTTCGCGTAGCCGCGTGTCGTGATCAGGATGTTCTCGGGTTTCACGTCACGGTGGAGGATGCCGGCATCGTGCGCGGCCGCGAGTCCGTCGGCTACCCCGACCAGCAACTCGATCGTCTGCCTCCAGTCGCGACCCTGGTGCATCCAACCGCGCAGCGTCCCTCCGTCGACGAACTCGGTGACGAGATACTGGCGGCCGTCGAACTCACCGACATCGTGGACGGTGAGGATGTGCGGGTGATTCAGCGACGAGGCCATCTGCGCTTCGCGCTGAAAGCGATGGCGGCTCGTGGAATCGGCGAGATCGGTGGACAGGACCTTGATGGCAACGGGCCTGTTCAGTCGCGTGTCCACGGCGCGATAAACGGTCCCCACACCGCCGGCGCCGAGCGGCTCTTCCACCACGTACACGCCAAGCCGAAGGCCGGGAACGATGGGCGGTCCGGGATCCACGTGTCTCGCCTCGTGGCGCTTATGCTATATCGAACCTCCCCCATCGACGTGCGTCAGCCATCGACAAGCGAACTCGCGTGGCTCGGCCTGGTTGCCGCTGGCTATACGCTGATCGCCATCGTCCACACCTACCCACTGGTCCGCGAGGCGAGCGCGTCGCTCCCCGGGATGGGACTCGGCGACAACATCACATTCGCCTGGAACCTGTGGTGGATGCGCGAGGCCCTGGCATCACCCGAGCTCGAGTTCTTTCGCAGCCCCGCTCTGCTCGTTCCCTTCGGCGCGCCGCTGGCGCTGCACACGCACACCGCGCTCGCCGCCTTCGTCGCGGCCACCGTGCTCGCACCGCTCGGCGTGATCGCGGCGCAGAACGTCGTGCTCATCGCTTCGCTCGCGCTGAACGGATTGACGATGTATCTGCTCGCAATGGAGGTGACCGGCGCTCGCCGACCGTCGACGGCGGCCGGTGCCTTGTTCGTGGTCGCGCCGGCAATCACGACGCGGCTGATGGGCCACTTCAATCTGGTGATGGCGTGGACGCTCGTGCTCGCCTGTCTGGCCTTCGTCCGATGGGTACGCCTCAGGACGTGGCGGGCTGGACTGCTGCTGGCGGTCTCGGCCGCACTGCTCCCGTACAGCGACTACTACTTCACGATCTATTTCCTGCTGTTTGCGCCGTTGTACCTGGCAAGCCACGTCTGGTCGGCCAGTGTCCGCGTCCGTCACACCGACCGCGGCGCGGCGGGTACGTGGTTGATGGTCCTCGGGATCATCGCGTTCATCGTCGCATCTACCATCGCCGCCCTGAAACCATCCGCTCTCGAGCTCGGCTCTCTCCGAATCAGCCTGCGGACACCGACGAACGCACTGACCGTGGCGTGGCTGCTGCTGATCGTCGGCGCGCTCGTCCGCTGGCGGCCAGCGGTGTCGGTACAGCGGCGACCGGACACGATCGCCGCGGCCATGATCGGCAGGCTGGTGCCACTCGTGTTGATCGCGATGGTGCTCATGGCACCACTTCTCGTTGCCGCGTTTCGTGTCTGGCAGGCCGGCGAGTACGTCACGCAGGCGTCGTCGCTTCGCAGCTCGCCGCGGGGCGTCGACGTCGCGACGCTCGTGCTCGGTCCACCTTTCAGCGGTGTGCTCGGCGAGGCAGTCCGAAGTGCCTACGCTCGATTCGAGCTCGACCCGATGGAGTCGTCGGCCTGGATCGGCGCCGCGGTGTTGCTGCTCGTTCTGATCTCGATGCGCGTGCTGAAGGGGGACGCTGACGCGAGTCGATGGCTGGGACTCGGCGGCGTGTTCTTCCTGTGGGCGCTCGGCCCGTATCTGCAATTGTTCGGCACGAACACCGGGCTGCTCTTACCCCAGGCCGCGACTCGTCTCCTTCCGATCGTCAACAACGCCCGAATACCGGGCCGCGCCCTGGTGCCTGCGACCGTGTGTGCGGTCGTTGTCGTCGCGATAGCGCTCACGCGCGCCAGGCCGCAGCTTCGCGCAACGATGTGGTGTCTCGTGGGTGTGGGAGTGGTCGAATCAATTGCCGCCCCACTTCCCCTCAGCGGCATGCCGAGTGTCGCCGTTTACGAGACGCTCGGAGGCACGCTCACGGGCACACGCGTGCTGTCGGTACCGTTCGGCGTGCGCGACGGGTTCAAACAGCGCGGCGCGCTTCCGCCCGCGGATCTTTACGCACAGTTTCAATTTCCTCACGCGCTCGTCGGCGGATTCCTCGCGCGCATCCCGTCATCCACCTGGTCGTGGTACGAGACGACCGAACCGTATCGCACGCTGCTCGACCTGTCGGAGTCGCAGACGCCGTCGCAACTACCCACGTGCGCCGACGTCGCCACAGGGCTTCGCGCCGCCGGCGTGTCGCACGTCGTGGTCGACCGTCAGGCCGCACCACCTCCGCTCGCTGAATTCATCGAACGGTTCCCAGTGCGACTCGTCGCGATGGACGCTCACCGATCGCTGTTCGCAGTGGTCGCTGACGAGTGCCGTTAATTCGCATCGATCAACAGGGTTGACCTAATGGGCATGGCGACGGGACGGTCGAGCACGCCGCCAGCGACGCCTCCGACAACACCACCTGACTTGACCACCGGCCGGCGTTGGAGCGCCGCGCGGAAGTCGTCCCGTTCTTCCTCCGTGAGAATTCCCTTCATCTGGTCGAGCAGAGCCGCGCGATCCTGCTCGCCCGGCCGCAGCCGTTCCTTGAAGCGCTCGATGGCGGCCACGGCCTGCACCTTCTGTGCGGCAGAGAGTCCATACGTATCGACTCGAAGGGAGAGGCTTGGCGAGAACATCAAGACCTGCTGCCTCCCTTGCGATTCCCGGCTGACGACGAACCGCCTGGGATTGCGGACATCGAGGGCTTTGGTGAAGTCTGCCATCTGCTCCTCGGTGAGCAGCGGTTGCAAGGCGGCCAACAGCTGTTTGTTGGCGTCGGCATCGAGCGTCTGACTGAATGAGGTGACGAGCGCAAGTGCCTTGTCGCGCGCAGGGCCAACGAGACGAAGATCCTCGAGCGACTCCTGGATGTGAGAGAGCGATGAGACGCTCTCCTCGTCGGCAAAGCCGTAGCCGCCGCCACGCACCTGCGGAAAGCCTCGAACGGTGAGCTCGGGCGGCCGGCGGGAGAGGGCGCGGATCTCGGCGAGGTCCAGCGCTTGATCCTGGTCGGCGTCGCCGCGGGGCAGAATCGGCTGCAGCCGCTCCGGCAGTTCGCTCTTGGTCACACGGCCGTCGTTGTCACGATCGAACGACAGCCACCGCGCCACGACATCGTCGACGGACGCCGTCGTGGCCGTATTCGATGACTGAATCGTGTTGATTGTCAGGAGCTGCTCAAGCCGCCTGGGCAGCTCGGGCGGCAAGGGCTGCGGCGCCTGTGCGGACGCGGTCGTGGCGGACCACAGCAGCACAGGCAACAGGAAACCGCGTCGCATGATGAACTCCTTTCGTCGCTACTCGAACGGATCCGAGAACTTCGGATCCGCGAGGAATGTCGGATCGGTCAGTGTCTTCAGAAACGCGATCAGCGCCGCCTTCTCGGAATTAGTGAAGTGTAGCGGCTGGATGCGAACGTCCTTGTTCGGGTGCTTCTTGCCGCCGGAGCTGTAGTGCTCGAGTACGGCGTCGAGCGTCGGGAAGCGGCCGTCGTGCATGTACGGACCGGTGACCTCCACATTGCGCAGCGACGGGGACTTGAACCGCCCGATGTCCCGCGGGTTCACCGTGATGTCGCCGACGCCGCCATCGCTGTGCGTCGTGTCTTCGTCCAGCCCGGTATTCACCGGCTCGATCATGATGAAGTGCGCTTCCTGATCCGGGAGATGACACAACGAGCAATGCCGGAGGAACAGCGCCTTGCCACGATTCTCCTGCGGCGTGAAATCGGTGAAATCGTCGGTCATCGACCGTGCACGCGCTCGAGCGTGGTCGTACTTCGCCTGGTAGGACACCATCGCGCGCAGGAACTGCGCCAGCGCACTCGAGATGCGGACATTGTCGATGCCCGGGTCGCCGAACGCCTGCCGAAACAGCTCGGGGTACTGTTTGTCGTGCCCGAGGATCGCTGGCAGCTGCTCGAGCCTCAGGCCCATCTCGAGGCTGTTCGCGACCGGCATCAGCACCATCTCTTCGAGGTTCGCGCCGCGCTCATCCCAGAAGAACCTCGCGCGCGGGTGATAGCGCGCGTTCGCGATCGTCATCGCGTGGCGATCGGTCAGGCCGTCGTGAAAGCCGCGGCTGAACCGATTCGGATCGGCAAACGCGTACTTCTGCACGTGACAGGAGCCGCAGGCAATCGTGTTGTTGGCCGAGAGACGCGTGTCGTAGAAGAGCACGCGGCCGAGTGTCGCGCCATGGTCGGTGACGGGGTTGCCGCTGGGTGTGTTGTCGAAGCGTCCTGCCGCCGGATTCCTGAAGTGGATCGGCAGGTCGATGTCCGCGTACCGATGCGGCACCTCGGGCAATCGAAGTGTCCGCTCAGTCGAGGGTTGCGTCTTCCGGGCGCCCGGCTTCAACGGGTCTTCGCCCCCGTCACCTGCAATCGTGACCGCGGTCGCGACGAAGAAGACGAGTGCGACAGGGACGCAAGCGTTCATGCGCCGTGACTCTGCCCCGTTTAGACACCGGCCAAGGGGAATTGGCTTTCCAGTACAGGAATCAGGTTTCAGGAATCGGGATTCAGGCCTGGGCCAGGAATCAGGGGCGAGCCATCAGGTAATGGGCGCGCGCAGGGAGCTCGTCCATAACTACTCGGGCGATAGAATGCGTTCGACAAGCTCCGGTCCCGTTTCGCGAGAAACTAGACGAGCCGCCCGTCGATCACCGCGCCCAGTGCACCTGCGCAAGACAGGTGATCAACTTGCTCCGGCCACCCCGGCGTGTGTTCAGGCACGTCTCGACGTCGTCCACCGACACGATGCCGACCAGCGACGAAGCGACCACGCCAAGGATCGTCAGGCCGATGACGAGGCCAGTCAGCCGAACCCCGCCGGTGCCGCTGCTCGTGAGGCGCCACACGCTGATCAGGACGAGCGTGAGCCCGAGCCCGCCGTAGATCACGTAGTGGAATGTACTCACGACGACACAGGATAGCGCGACCGGCCAGATTCGCGATTCCGGGCCGCAAAGTCGTCAGCCGCGCGTGTGTCGTCCGCGAACATTCCGCGCGAGTTCCCACTTCTGCTTATCGGCACTGCGCAATCCGGCACGGCGCACCCCTTGCAGCCGTTCCGGTTTCGAATCGATGCGCACCAGGATCATCCCCGCATTCGTGGCGATCGCGCTCGTGGCGCCGCTCGCGGCGTCGTACGTGTCGCCTCGCGGCGCGAGCGCGCAGACGACCGCTGCGCCGCCGCGACGCACCGCCGCGGATCTGGCCGCCGCCCGGCGCCGCGCGGACTTCGTGGCGATGCAGAACTTCCGACCTGGCTATCCGTTCTGGCATCACGTTTTTACGATGCGTGACGGCGTGATCGCTTTCGGCAGCGCGAAAGACGGACGCCTGTTGGCCACCTTCCCGGCCAAAGGCGAGTGGACGCGTCGCAATGTCGTCTGGACCGACCCGTCGCTCGCCAGCGTGATCGAAGGCCAGAGGTTCGCGCGCAAGGTGAAAGATCGACGAGAGCAGGTCGAGCTGCTGCTGGAGCACGCGGTCGGCCCGGTGCTGCAGAACTCGACGCGCGGCGACGCGCTGCTGCCGAACGCACGCCGCTACGGCCAATTCCTCGGCGAATGGGGCGCCATCTACGAACGGTTCGGTGTGCCCGCCGACATCGGCCTGGGTCAGGTCATCCTGGAGTCAGGCCTGAATCCCACGCGACGCTCGGAGGCGAACGCCATCGGCTTCTGCCAATGGCTCCAGAAGAACTGGAAGCGCCTGAACTACTTCTCGCCGACGCCGATCGAGGGCAAGAACCAGACGACCCAGGCGCCGTACTGCGCGGCGTATCTGTCGGTGCTCGCGACGAAGTACGGGTCGTTCATTCCGGCGCTCTCCGAACACAACGCGGGCGGGACGAACGTGGGGCGGACGCTGATCAACGGCGAACACCTCGGTGCCAGAGACGTTCGTGCACGCTATCTGCTTGGCTCGCAATTCGCCCGCGATTTGCGCACGCTGCCGGGGAAGAACTACGAGGACGTCTACGGCAGCTACGGTCCGCGGTCGTATCTGTATGCCGAAATGGTCTTCGGCAACACACTCATCGTCAGCGATCTGATGGCGTCGACGGCGCAGTTGCCCATTCACGCCATGCGCGTGCCGCGTGCGCTCGCCATGAAAGACATCGTCGCGCGCACCGGTCTCTCGGCCGACGATATTCGCCGCTACAACCCCGCGCTGAGCGATCGGCTGCCCGCGCAGTCGCTGCTCTATCTGCCGTCGTATGTCAGCGACTTCGGTCCGGACGTCGCGTTCTGGCGCCGGCCGGCGCCGCCCGCGTATGTGGCCGTGCTCGACGAGTTCATGCGTCTCGACGCCGGTCCGGACGCGTGGGATGACCCGGCCTTTGCTCGCGTGCTCGGCGACTTCCAGCGGCGTTTCCGGGAGACCAATACCGAGGAAGGCGCGGTGATGAACACGGTGCTCGCCTACGTGATGGACCAGGCCTACACGAGCAGCCGCCGGACGCTGCTAGCCGACTTCCGCGCCAGCGACCAGGTCCGCCGTCTGATCGATCGCGGACGCCTCGAGCTCGACGTCGTGCGTGAGGCTCGAACGTCACTCCAGTAAGGCCGGTTCAGCCACACCAACCGGATCACCGATCACGTCGTCTATCGAACTGAGGCTTGCCTTGAGCGAGCGTGGCGAGTCGAAGGCTTGCCCTGAGCGACCGCCGCGAGTCGAAGGGGGACCAACAACGTGCGAGCTCTCATCCTGCTCACCGCGCCAGCGTTCGCGATCGTGCACATGGTGGCAACGGCGACGGCCGCGCCACAGGAAGAACGGGCTGCCTCGCCCGTCGGCGCCATTCTCGCCCTGGACGCAGCCATCCAGAAACGCTTCGAGACAGTCGACCGCAGATTTGGGTTTACGAGACTGCTGTTGCCCAATGGAGCCCATGGCTTTTCGCCCGAGAACGACGAAGAGATCTCTTCGCTTCGCGAGCTGGAGGATGCGAACCTTCGTGTCGCGCTCTATCTCGCGAGCCGGCGGTTCGTCGCGCCGGCGGCGGATCAACGAGCGGGACACACCGCCGATCGGATCAGAGGCCCCTTGGCGATTACGCGTGGGCCCTCAGGGGCGACGCCACCCGCGGCATCGATGCGCAGCGAGGGACGAAAGGCATTTCAACTGTTCGAGCGCAACGATCCGCAGCACGAGTTCCCGATCGGACAGTGGATGGTCGTCGCACGGCCGGTGCGAGCCATCAACGCGACGTGCGTGAAGTGCCACACGTCGAGCGACGACTCCTGGCCGACGAACAATTCCGATCTCCGTGTCGGTGACGTGCTCGGAGTCGTCTTCTACGCGTACCAGCCCGCCACCGCGAGCCGGTGAGGGTCAACGTGTCGACGCGCCGCCCGAATCGGGCACGAGCATGCGTATCATGCCGTCCTGCCGTGACGTCAGAAACAGCTCGCCGTCGCGGCTTTGACCGATGTGAAGATCGGCGCGCATCAGCGTCGTGCCCATCGTCTTCTCGACGAGCTCCTTGAACGAGAGATCGACGCGCTTGCCGCCCGCGTCTCTCACGTAGAGCTGAAGCTCCTCGACCGGCGCCACCGTTTGTGGAATGCCGTCGTCAGCTTTCTTCAACGCCGCAACGTCGGCGGCAAACACGCGGCCTCGATTGACATCGCCGAACACGAACTTGCCTTGCAACGCGGGGATCTTTCCGTGATAGGCAAACCCACCCGACACGGCGACGCCCTCATCGTGGTCGTAAATCGCGACCGGGTACGTGAACTCGTCTTTCTTCCGACCGTCGAGAATCTCCGCCGGCAGCGTGAACAGCTGATCGAGCGCGCCACCGGGACGGATCATCCCGTTCTCGAAGAAGCCTTCACGCTTCATCCAGCCATAGTTGCCGCCGTTGCGGACGATGTTGATCTCCTCGATGTTGTTCATGCCGATGTCCGACGCGAACATCGTCCCATCGGTGTCCCAGGAGAGGCGGTGCGCGTTGCGGAAGCCGTAGGCGTAAATCTCGCCCAGCGTCTTCGGGTCGCCGTCGGCGGCGAACTTGTTGGTGGGCGGGATGGTGTAGTCGCCCAGCCCCTTCGTGCCTTTGGACACCGACGGGCTTCGCGGATCGATGCGAAGGATCGCCGTGATGACGGAGTCGAGGCGCTGTGTCTGCGTCGGATTGTTGGCGTTGGGGCCGCCGCCGTTACTGAAGCCGGTGTCGCTGCCGCTCGTGTAGAGCAACCCGTAGTCCTCACTGCCTGGCTTCGCGGTCGGATTGAACCCGACGTAGCCGAACGGGTGCGTCAGGTTCATGACGACGTGGGCGACGCGGAGCAACTCGCGCCTCGTGCCCTCGAACGTGTTCGCCGACGGGTTCTTGGCGCGCCATTCGGTGATCACGTTGTGGTAGGTGACGTCGGCCTGGGTGTAGCCGGGCGGAATGAAATCGAGTCGCGCCGGGTTCCCTGGTCCGCGCTCGCCATGCACCGTGTAGAAGAGACCGTTCTTGGCGAACTCGGGATGGAAATCGAAGCCGATGAAGCCGCTCTCGAGCCGGTTGTAAACGGCGAACGGAAACACGGATGCCACATCGGCGTAGACCGACGGCTTGTTGTCGCGGTCGAGGAGATAGAGGAAGCCGCGCGAGTCGTTGGTAAACCGCCGCCCGTCGGGCAGATCGCGTACGAAGCTGACGCGCGCCCAGCCGGCCGGGTTCACATCCTGTCCGGCGGGAATCCTCGCGCGAGTATCGGGCAGGCGGGTCAGATCACGTAGTTCTACCGCCAGCCCCTTCTTTTCGATCGGCGCAGGCAGCGGGTTCGATGTGATCGGGGCGTTGGTGCTCTGCGCGCCGAGCACCACGGCCGCGAGTGACACCATCCCAACGGCGGCGAGCTTCTTCGATGCGTTCTTCATGACGAACTCCCTCAGCGCTTCACAGGCTTGCCGTACACCTCGATGCGCGCCACGTTGACGTAGCCGCCCGGGCCGTGTCCGCTGCCAGGCATCAGGTCGGCGAAGCCGACTTCATCGACCTTGCTCAGATCGGGACGGTCGATCCAATTGCCGGTGGCCACCATACGAGCGATGTCGAGCTTCATCCAACGTACGTCGGCGATCGAGATGTCGTCGACGTTGAAGTCTGCCGACGGTCCGCTGGTGCGATCGCCGACGAGCCAGTTACCATCGGCGAGTTTCACGATTGGGCGGACCTGATGAAAACCAGACGTGCGCACCGTCCATCGGATCTTGGCAAACGGATCGGTCAGGTCGACGAAGTTGTTGCGATCGCGCAGCGAGGCCCCGCTCGGCGAGGTCGTCGTTCCGGTCCACAAGTTGACTGGGTAGACGTCGGCCGAGCCGCGGACTGCGACCAACTGGATCTCCTTGCCCGACGTCCCGTGCAACGTCAGCTGCAGGTTCGGACTGGAGACGCCGCCTTGAGACGCCGGCCACGCGCCGTGATCGTCGGGCGGCGTGGCCAGTTCCTTCCACGACTCGCCGAAGAACAGCGGCGGCCGTGTCGGCGCCGGACGCGGCGCGCCACTACGACCGCCTGACGAGCTCTGCGCCGAAGCGGCGCAGACCACCGCGAACAACATCATCGCCGTTGCAATCGCCACTCGTCTCATTCGCCTTCCCCTACAGCTTCATGTGCTGACGGTCTCGCTCGTTCTCGTTGCAGAAGTACTCCAGGATGTCGGTGTCGGGCTGGAGCAGATGGGTCACCTTCACCGTGAACGGCTTCGTGTAATGCGTGGGATCGTCGATCGTGATCTCGACGTCCATGTGTCCGAAATCGCGACGCCGGTATCGCTCGATCACCCGCCCCTGCTCGCTCTGGGGGTGACCCATGATGTCGAGCCACGACTTGCCGTTGAATCCGACCGTGTCGACGATGAGGGTGTCGCCGTCCCACCTGCCGACCGAATACCCGAGCCACGACGGGGAGGGGTCGGCCATGTGCTTCCGCCCGTCAGTGTAGATCTGCCGCACGCCGCCGAGCTCCAGCATGATCAGCGTCAATCCTGGCGTCTGCACGATCTTCGTGACTTCGGACAGCAGCGTTGAAAGCACGATTCCGCCGGGCAGACAGTGCGTCAATGGAAGCGGCTCAGGCTTGTCGTCGCCGCGCCGCTTGAGGATCTCGTATACCTCCGGCCGAACCGGCCACTCCTCCTGCTTGAAGTCCTGCAGGATGTTGATGCCGTATTTCGAGATCGTGTCGATCTCCATGCCCGGGACCTCGATCTTGTCGACGTCATCGCCGAACAGGCGCTTCATTTCCGCTCGGCCTGTCGGCTGCACGTGCCAGATGCCGGAAAGATCGGGGTTCCCGTTCGACGCCCGCGCCGCGGGCGCAGTCAAATTCGGCTTGCCGTCTGCTGTTCGTGGAGTACCTGGGGCCGGATACTTGACCCATTGCGCGCTCGCGGTGGTGCCGAGTAACGCGATCACAAGCACGAGGGAGGCTCGGCGCATGGGGTGCATTCTACACGGCGGGTCTAAAAGACCCGCCCTACACTGTGCGCTGGCCTACTTGCTCGAGCCGCTTTCGCGTTCGGCGACACGCGCCGCGCTCAGAATGCCTCGCAGACCTTCATTTCCCTCGTGACAGGCGTATTCGAACACGTGGCTGTCGTCGCGCGTCAGGCGCATGCCGAACGTCCACGGCCGCTCCCACGTTCTTGGGTCGTTGAAGGTGATCGACCACTCGATCGTGTTCGCCGACGTCGGCCGGAAGCGCTCGATGATCTTGATGGCATCGGACGCGCCGCCGTAGGCCGACTTCTCGAGGACGTTTGTCGTCTCGACCACAAGCGTGTCGCC
>DASRJR010000519.1:0-6483 GCA_035649395.1 Vicinamibacterales bacterium | reverse complement strand
TTGTGAAGCTGATTCGAACGCATGCACGCCGGGCCTAGAAGGCCCGGCCTACACTGTTCGCTATGGAACGTCGTCTTTTTCTCACCGGACTCGCGTCCTTCGCTGCGACGGCACTCGCGCGCGTCGATCTCGGTGCGCTGCAGACGACGGTGTCTGTCGACGCGCTCATCGACGATCTCGTCGCCGGCAATCGCATCCTCGCAATGGAAGGTGTCCTGGACGGGATGGGCCACATCAGCGTCCGGCATCCGGCCCGGGCGATGCGGTTCCTGCTCGCGCGATCGGTGGCGCCCGAGCTCGTCACGCGTGACGACATCATGGAGTTCGACCTCGACGGCCAGCCGGTCGATCCTCGCGGACGCACGCCGTATCGAGAGCGATTCATCCACAGCGAGATTTACCGCGCACGTGCCGACGTCAACGCGATCGTGCACTGTCACACGCCGTCGCTGATCCCGTTTGCCGACTCCAGTGTGCCGTTGCGCGCGATGTATCACATGGCAGCGTTCGTCGCCGACGGCGTGCCGGTCTTCGACATCCGAGCGGCGGCCGGGATGACCGACCTGCTGGTGAGCGACGCCAAGCTCGGCCGTGCTCTCACGCAAACGCTCGGCAACAAACCGGTCGCGCTGATGCGCCATCACGGAGCGGTCGTCGTGGCCAGCTCGATCCCCAACGTCGTCGGCCGCAGCGTGTATCTCGATCTCAACGCGCGCGTGCAACTGCAGACCGTGTCACTCGGAGGCACGGCGTCCTACATCGATCCAGCGGAAGCGCGATTGCGCATGAGCGATCCGAACGAGTACTCGCGCGCATGGGAATTGTGGAAGCGCAAGCTGAGCGCTAAATAGCTGCGAGTTCCGGAGTTCCAAAGTTCCAAAGTTCCGAGTTCCAAAGTACGGGAGTTCATTCGAGTTCGCTCCGTTGCACAGAACTTGAACTCCGGAACTCCGAACGACGGAACTGCGGAACTCGAAGTGCTGTAAGCTCCGTTCATCGCACGCGGGTTCGACGTTACTCCCCACAGAACCCCGTGAGCCCCAAATGAACGTGCCGATCCGTGTGTTGCCGCTCGTGGTGTCTGTATCCATCGCGGTGGGGACCGTGTTCTCTCCCGATGTCGTCGCGGCGCAGAGCACGCTCGCGATCAGACCACTCCGCGTCGGCGACTGTCAGATCGTCGTGCAGGTCACCAATGCGCGGCCGGGCGATCAGGTCGGCGTCGTCGTCGAGCTGACCGCGTCGCGCGAGCAAACGCTCGTCGCGGGCCGGACGGAGCTGACGTTTCCGCTTGCGGAGCCGCTGCGTCAGGGCTTTCGCGTGCGCACGGCCGTGAACGGGACGTCTGGCAAGGAGGAAGTCGTTCCTGCTGGAGGCGGTATTCCACGAGGCCAATGCGAGACACCGGCTGTCGAGGATGAATCGCCGTTCGATGCCTCGGTATTCCTCGGCTCCGTGATCGACAACTTCGCCCCGGACAAGGTCGGCGGCTACATCAACCCCGAGGCGGGCAGCCGGCAGAAGGCGCAGTGGATCACGGGGTTCGAGTTCGATTACCGCGTGCACGGACGCGCGGACGATGGCGTTCGTGTCTGGCTGCAGGGCCAGACGATGCACGGAGTGCGGACGGCGGACATCAACTGCGCGCCCGAGGATGGCGCTGAAGTGCCGCCGGTCTGTCCGACGAGCACAGCAAATACGGCGGACCGGGTCCGGTTCATCCTCGAGAATGCGACGAGCGTCGAGGCCTTCGTCAATCCACGCGTCGAGTTCATGAAGGTCCAGGACGGCACCGACTCGTCGGCGCGGCTCTACGCGACGGCCAATATCGGGTTCATCGCGTTGAAGGACGCGCCGAAGGTATTCCGGACGATGCACGTGGGCATCGGATTGCTGGCCGACGAAGGCAACTTCGCGGGCAGTTTCTTCGAGGTGGGTTGGGGCAAGAACGAGCTCTTCTCCACGGCATGGAACCGGCTCAAAGTCGACGGCCTCCTCAGCTTCAGCATGGACGGCGTGCCACTCGTGCGCGACCACGGACGGCTGTTCGTGGAGATGACGGTTGACAACGATCTGCACGACGGTCCCGACAGCGTGCGCACGTTCTTTGGCTTCGACCTCGATTTGCGGAGGACGTTCGGGCAATGACGCGCACGACCGCGGCGCTCGGGGTCGCGCTCGCGATTGCGTCCACGATGATCGCGGAGGCGCAGACCACGTCCTGCCAGAACTGTGTCGAGGCACGGTACTGGGAGGTCAGTCCAACGTTCTGGAACAGCACGACGACCGAATCAGGCGTGCCGGAGCGTCCGCGACTCGACGCCATGCGCAAGGACGATGTGGGGGTCGCGCTTTCGGGTGGCGGCACCCGGTCGGCGTCGGCGAGCATCGGCCAGCTTCGCGCGCTCAATCGCAATGGATGGTTGTCGCACGTCCGCTACGTCACCGCGGTGTCGGGTGGGTCATGGGCGGCCGTGCCGTTCACGTTCTACCCCGGCTCGCTCGACGATCTGCTCGGCGCCGGCGGCGCGCTCGATCCGAAAACCGTTCAGACCGTGCCGGCCGGCCTGCTGGCGGAGCGTGTCGTCAACTCGAAGCTCGGTCACGTCGGTCTTCACGAGGTGCCGAGCTTCCTGTCGGATTCGATCGGCGGCGTCGACATCGGTCAATACCGGCGCATCCTGCTGATGGCGCGCTCCGCGATCCGTCGTATCCGCAAGCGGGAAGTCAGCGAACCGGATCGACAGAACAAGACCTACGCCCATCTGCTCGGCCAACTTTTTCTGGATCGACTGGTGCCCGACGGCAACCGTCGTCTGTATGCCTGGGACCGGGAGACGGCGATCGAGATGAGCCAGGCGTCGGGACGACCTGCCGGCGAGTTCATCGTTCCGCCGGCCGATCGACCGTTCCTGATCGTCGGCGGCACGCTGGTCAAGCAGAACGGCGCGGATTATCCGCGGTTGATCCCGGTGGAGTACACACCTCTTTACACTGGCGTGCGCCAGCGTTTCGGTCTCATCGGCGGCACCTACTTCTGGCCGTGGGCGTACGATCGGTTGTTCATCGCGCCGCGATCCGAGACCCACGCGCTGGTTGGTCCCGGCCCCGAGGAGCGGCCATTCACGCTGGCCGACGTTATCGCCAGCAGCGGTGCCGCGCCGCAGCTGACATTGCTGCTGGGCGATCGCGTGCCGGCCCGTTTTCGCGGCTACCTGCAGCGTGCGGCCGATGCGTTTCCAGCGTTCTCGAACCTGGCGGTGCACGGCGGCTTGCCGAATCCCGCGACCGCGGAGCTGGCGCACGGCGACGGCGGCTTCACCGACAACCTCGGCATCATGCCGCTGCTCGTCCGCCAGGTGCACAACGTCATCGTGTTCGTGAATTCGAGCAGCGAGTACACGCAGAACGAGCAGCTGCAGTCGTACTTCATGCCGCTGCGGTTGCGCGACGGCAACGGCGACAAGTCGATGAACGCGGTGTTCGATGCCTCGAAATACCAGGAGATGCTCGAGGGCTTCGACCGATCAACGGCCGCCGGCGGCGGCGCCCTCTACTGCGGCCGCAACTGGGACGTGCGGGCGAACGAGATCTACAACATCCGCGGGTATGCGGGCTTCAACATCTGCTTCGTCTACAACTATGCGGGCGCTCAATGGAAGGCGTCGTTGCCGGAGCCAATCAAGTCGTGGGTCACACCGCCGGATCCGAAGAACCTGGGCGAGCAGGCGAAAGAGCTGACGCGGTTTCCGTACTACCGCACGTTCGGTGAAAACCGGACCCGCGTCATTCAGCTCACACCGCTGCAGGTGAATCTGCTCGCCGATCTGGCGTCGTGGTCGATCAGCAACGCGGCTGCCGTCGACACGATCCTCGCGGCGTTCGACAAAGGGGTACTACCGCGGCCTGCGATGACACGCTAGGATCGCCGGCTTCGTTGTCGCGTGAGCGTTTTGCTCCAGTTACAGAGCCGTGCTCAACACCGCGGCTCGGCGTCTCGAGCCCGCTCCGCTTGCCGTGTAGCGGAAGGCTCTTCAGGAGGACCGATGTCGATGGCTTTCACCGTTGGCGGGTTCACACGCTCGTTCAGCGTGCGTCTGTTCGGCTTCGATCGGCAGCAGGTCATCGGCTTCTGCAGCCACATCGCCAACGACTACGAACGGACCGTGCGCGAGCTCGAACAGTCGCGGCAGACCGTGCACTCGTTGCAGGCGGCGCGCCCCACCTCTCCGGCAGCGTTGCCGGCAGCCCAGACGGCTTCGCAAGGCGTCGAGCGCATTCTTGCGTCGGCGCAGCGAATCGCCGAAGAAATGGAGAGCGACGCGAAGACCGAGGCCGCTCGCATGCTCGCCGAGGCGAGGACCAGCGCCGCCGGCATCGTCACGGAGGCGCGGCAGACCGCCGCCGGTATCATCGACGAGGCACGACGCGAGGCGGAACAATTTGGCGAGCAGGTGGCCGTGATGCGAAGGCAGTATGCGGCGCTGCGCGCCGCGTTCGAGCGGGCAGCCGACACGGCGGCCAGCGCGCTCGGCGAGATCGCGGCGCACGAACACGACGCGCCCGACCTGTCAGCGGGTGATCCAGATTCGACGTTCGCTCGCGAGGCAGAGTAGCGCGCTATCGGGGCGGTCCGGTGAACAGCGTACGCGAATCGACGAAGCAGAGCGGGTTCCCGAACGGATCGTGCAGGTAGAACGACCGCTCTCCCCATGGCCGCGTCGCGATCTGTCCCATCGGCAAGTTGCCGTCGCCGGTGTCGGTCGCAAGACCACCGAGCGTGTGCGCGCGTTGATATACGTCGTCGAGGTCGTCGACCGCGAAGTAGACGTGATCGAAGTTGGGGCGAGGCGTTCGCGCATCGCCATCACCCTTGGGGCTGTAGAGCGCCAGCGTGACGTCACCGCACCGGAAATAGTGCCGCCCGCCTGAGACGCGCATGCCGGCCTGTCCCAGCAGCTCCGCGTAGAAACGGGCCGCGGGTTCGATCTCGTCGACCGGCAGAATCACTCGATACAGTCGCATCGTCGACATGCGTCGAACTGTAGCGGCACCCACTCACCCCGACAAGAGGGCACTTCGAAGTACCCGCCGTGGGAAGATGGAGGCATGAAAGACAGCCATCGCGAGCGAGCCGCGTGCCCGCTCTATACCGCGATCGGCGTGATCGAAGGCCGCTGGAAGCCGATGCTGTACCAGCGGCTCGCGCTGCGTCCTCAGGGCTTCGGGGAGCTGCGCCGATCGATGCCTGGGGTCGCGGCGAAAGTGTTGCGGGAGCAGTTGCGTCAGATGCAGGCCGATGGTCTGGTCAGGCGAGAGCCGCTGATGCCGGCGCGTCTTGGTGTGCGGTACAGCGTCACGCCGTACGGACGTACGCTCGGGCCAGTGTTCTCGACGCTGTGGCGGTGGGGGCGACGGCATCTGGCGCGGCCGGGCGCCGCGGGCGGAACACTGGTCGTGCCCCCGAGGACTCGCGTGCTGGAGCAAGCGGGGCTATCATCTCCATAGGCCCATCATGAAGGTCTCCTGGTATCCGCGAAACATCGTCGCTGGTCTGCTGCTGTTCGCAGTGTTGGCGGTGATGCTGAATGCTGCCGTCAACGTCTACCAAGGCGTCGCTGTTGGTCTGTTCGGGATTGCGGCGTGCGCGATCGTGGATCTGATCTTCACCTTCAATCCCGCGGTTTGGCAGGCGCGCAGACGGCCGCGATCCTCATCGTCGCTGCCGCGCTGATCGTCCGCGGCGTCGCCTCTCTACCGTTGCCAACTATATCGTAATCGAGTATAGTCGGCGCTGGTAGAGGCGCCGATGAAAGACCCCACTCCGGAAGACCTGCTCCCGTTGCCGCCCGCGGTGTTCCACATCCTGATCGCGCTGGCCGATCAGGATCGCCACGGCTATTCGATCATGCAGGACGTCTTCGCCAGAACCGGCGGCGCCGTGCAGTTGAGCGCCGGAACGCTCTACAGCTCGATTCGCCGAATGCTCGAACAGGGGCTGATTCAAGAGCTGAACGAGAGTCCCGATCCCTCGAGTACTGACGAGCGTCGCCGCTATTACCGGCTCGCGCGCTTCGGGCGGCGCGTCGCAGCAGCCGAAGTGGCGCGTCTCACGTCGCTGCTCCAACAGGCACGCGACACCGGTCTGGTGAAGGGCACATGAGACGCGCTAAGGCGGTCTACAGCGCCCTGCTGCACGGCTTTCCAGCGCCGTTTCGCCACGAGTACGGCGACCAGATGACGCTGATGTTCGCCGAGCAGCTGCAGGACGCGCGCCGCAGGGGCAGCTGGGGGCGGGAGCTGGCAGTCTGGCTGCAGGCCGTCGGCGATCTCATCAGGATTGCGCCGAAAGAACACGCCCACGTACTCCGCCAGGATCTGCAGCACGCGTTCCGGACGATGGCCGGGAGTCCAGGCTTCACCGCAGTGGCGATTCTCTCGCTGGCGATCGGCATCGGCGCCAACACCGCCATCTTCAGCCTG
>DASRJR010000518.1:0-19709 GCA_035649395.1 Vicinamibacterales bacterium | reverse complement strand
CAGGCTGAAGATGGCTGTTGTCGCACCGATGCCGAGTGCGATCGTTGAAACGGCGACACACGTGAAGCCGGGGCGGCGCACCATCGCCCGGACACCGAAGCGGAGGTCGCGCTCGAGCTGATCGATCCAGGCGCCGGCGCGTGCGTCACGGAGCTGCTCTTTTGCCTGCTCGATGTCCCCGAGCGCCTTCCGAGCGGCGCGTTCAGCGTCCGCGGGCGACAGGCCAGCCTTCAGCTCCTCATCGATCTGGCGCTCGAGGTGATGTCGAATCTCGTCGTCCAGCTCTTCGTCCACTCGCCGTCGGCGGACGATGGAGCGAAGGGCGACGCGGAGACGAGCGAGCCAGCGAGACATCCTGTACCTCTCGGTTCTAAACGCGCACGCCCCGCTTCCAGATTGCGACGATGTTCCGTGTGGCGCGGATCTGTTTCGATGGGTCGCCGTCGACGAGCAGCAGGTCGGCCCGCATGCCGACGCTGATTCGCCCTCGATCGGTCATGCGAAACGCCTTGGCAGTGGCCGATGTCGCGGCTGCCAGGGCGGCGGTCGGCGTGAGCCCGGCGTTGACCAGGTGCTCCAGTTCCTTGTGGAGAGACGCGCCGTAGGTCGTTCCTGATGCCGGCGCGTCTGTTCCTGCCAGCAGCGGCACTCGTGCCGCAGCAAGTTGGCGAACTGCTTGCGACGCGGCATCACAGCGCAGATTCGATTGGGCCATCGGCATCTCCAGGAACGTGCGGAATCGAGGCTGCACCAGTTTCATCGTCTCGGGCTCCTTCAGGAAACCGGGGCCATCCGGCATTCCGCAGGCCGCATACAGGACCGACAACGTCGGGATGACGAAGACTCCGTGCGCTGCGGCGAACTGTCCGAAGTCGGCCGACACGGTCGGGCCCTCGAAGAGATGGGCGAGACCGTCCACCCCCGCGGTAATGGCGCTTCGTGCGTACTGCTCGTTGCCGATGTGCGCGACGGCAATCCGCCCGCGCGCGTGCGCGGCGGTGGCGAGGGCGGCGACGGTCGCCTCGTCCAGCGTCGGTAGCTTCCGACCGAACCGCTCGACGTCGTCGTAGATGATCTTGAGGAAGTCGGAACCCTCGGCTATTCGTGCGGCGACGAATGCGTCTGCCTCGCCGGGCGCGGTCAGCGTCGGAAACGGTGGCCCACCCGGCCCACTCATCTGTGTCGGGTGGCCGCCTGGTGCCGTCGCGTAGATTCCGGCGCTGAGTAGCGCAGCGATGTCCGTAGGATCCGTGTCCTCGAGTCCCTTGATCCTGGCGACGAATTGGCTGGGGGCGGCCCCCATGACGATCGACGTCGTGACGCCGAACGCCAGCGATTGCTGCAGCGCTTCGGAGCCAGACGTGACTGGGAAGATGGGAAGGTGGATGTGCGCATCCATGAGGCCCGGGAGGAGCGTGCGCCCCTCGCCCGCGACTTCCTGGGCCCCGGTCGGTACGCTCACCTGGGCATTGCCGATAGCGATGATTCTGCCTTGGCTGATGACAACCGTCTGTCGCTCGACGACATTCTCGCCGTCGAACACCCGTACATCGCGAATGACGCAGGTGTCCCCGGACTGCGCCGGAAGCAGCGAGATCGCCGAAACGAACAGGAGGACGGCGAGAGAGCTCGTTTTCACCATGGGCTGCTACACCGCGCGCACGATCTCGGAAATCGCCGCCGAGAGGCGCTCCCAGTTGGCGGCTTCCTTCGCGACGGCTTTCCGCCCCGCGCGTGTGAGCGAGTAGTACTTCGCACGGCGATTCGTCTCCGACGTCTTCCATTCCGCTGCAATCCAGCCCTGCCGCTCGAGCTTGTGCAGCGCGGGATAGAGCGCGCTTTGACCAACCTGCAGCACGTCGCTCGACATCTGCCGGATCCGTTGCGCGATGGCCCACCCGTGCAGCGGTTCGAGGGCGATGACTTTGAGAATCAGCAGGTCCAGCGTGCCTTGCACGAGATCGGTCGGCTTGCTCATCGGGGCATACCTCAGTAACTGACACCTCAGTCACTGACAACAGTAACGCTGAACGCGTCACGTTTTCAACCCCGTCCGCCGTCGTGGTGGTGCCCTAGGGGACGACCTGGATCTCGAACGTCGCCGTGGACACGCCGAAATATCGCGCGCTGACCGACGCGGTCCCCTCTTTGAGTCCCGTGACGTATGGGCCCGCACCCGTGATTCCGCCCGGCTTGATCACGGTCGCGTCACTCGATGTCATGCGGAATGGATCAGAATGGGGACCTTCGGTCTGTCCGGTGTCGAACGACACGTGAGCGCCGACAGGAAGTTGGCCCCACACCATTCGCACGGTCGCTGGTGGAGTGATGGTCACGCTCGTGATGCGACGGATCGTGATGTTGTCACCTGGTTTCAGCGGGAAGCTCTCCGTAGGACTCCACGGCTTCGGCTCGTAGCCATCTGGTGGATACACGTTCCCCGCGACGACGCTGCTGTACTGGCTTCGAAATTCATAGCGGCCGGTTGTGTCGGTGTACGCGGAATCCGGCCCGCCGCGAACTCTCGCGCCAACGACGGGTCGGCCTTGGCCGTCCGTCACCAGGCCCGAGTAGGTATAGGTCGCCGGCGGTTCCGGCGACGGCGACGGTGACGGCGTCGGAGATGGAGACGGGCTCGGCGATGGGGACGGCCTCTGGGGCGCGCCGCCGCTGGGAGCGGTCGGCCCATCGTCGTGACACGACGTCGACAGCCAGGCCGCGACGACGATAAATGCGATCAACCTCATCGATCCACGGTGAGGCAAAGAACAGACCAGGCCGGCGGACTCGAGTCACGCCTGGACACGCAGCCCGCGTGTGCGTTGACTGTGGCTGACCGCCATCACCGTCATGTGGAAGCGGGGCCACACTCACAGGACCGTTTGTACCTCTCCGTCGATTATTGCGAGCGAACGCGGAGCCTGCCGCGCCGAAGCTCGTCGCGCTCATGACGAGCGAAGGCGGGCAACGGTTGCACCTAGATGTGTTTCCGGCGCGTCCCAGAACTCCGCGACGAGCGGGTGGCGATCGAGCGCCTGCTGGACGATGCCGCGCTGGACGCCTTTGCCGCGGCCGTGAATCAGCCGGACCTCACGAAAGCCGGCTTCGTGCGCAGCGGTGACGTACTCCTCGACCACCGACGCGACATCTCGTGGCGCGAACGAGTGGAGATCCAGGAAATCTTCTATCGGGATGCGCACACGCGCGTTCGCTTTTGGGAGTCGGGAGTTGGAAGTTTGGAATTGGCGCGGCGAGCTCCTATTTCGCGTAGCTCGCTGTGACTATCGTCTTCATCCCTCCGCGCACGGCGAAGTCACCGACGACCGTCATGCGCCGCGGCTGACAGGCACCGACCAGGTCATCGAGGATCTGATTCGTCGCCGCCTCGAAGAAAACGCCGCGATTTCTGTAGCCGAACATGTAGTACTTCAGCGACTTCAGCTCGATGCAGCGATCGCCGGGGACGTACGTGATCCGGATCTCCCCGAAGTCGGGAAGCCCCGTCTTCGGGCAGACGGAGGTGAACTCGGGACAGCTGATCATGATTTCGAAGTCACGCTCGGGACGTGGATTCGGAAACGTCTCGATCGAGACCTCGCTTGACATAGGCAAAAAATTCTAGCACTTTGGGCCGAAAATCCTCGATTCGGCGCGGTGTTTCGTTGACACGATGTCGAGTGCGAGCTAGCATTACGACGTTTTTCCACAAGTTTCCGCAGCAGTGAGACGCGCGCGCAACTGCAGGGCGGCCCAGCATCGGCGCGCACCAGCACAGGGGGAACGTGATGGCAGAGGCCCGCAGAATGGGCAAATCAGAACTGTTCTCGCACTTCGCCGAACGCTTCGAGGTGAAGCGAACTCAGGCGCGTGAGTTCTTCGACGAGCTGACGACGCTGTCGGAGAAAGAGCTCAAGCGCTCGGGTGAGTTCGTCTTGCCGGGCATGGTGAAGTTGGTCGTGCAGAAACGCAAGGCTCGCATGGGCCGCAACCCAGCGACGGGAGAGGCCATCAAGATCCCGGCCAAGACCGTCGTCAAAGCCCGTATCGCCAAGCAGCTGAAGGACGCCGTCCTTCCGAAGAAGTAAGCGTAACCACTAACATCCCCCCTGTCCTGTGTTAGCCCGGCGCGGCTTCTGCGCCGGGTTCTTTTTTTTGGTACGAATTTGTAGTGTCCGCCTTTACGCGGACCTCGAGGGTCCGGCTGAAGCCGGACGCTACCTTAGTTCCCGCGGATCTTTCGGGCGAGCTCGCGGATCTCGAGGCGATCCATCTTGAACTTCAGCGTGCTGAGCGGGATGCCGAGCGAACGGGCTGTGCCGGTGACGTTCCACCCCGACTTCTCGAGCGCGCGGATGATGAAGTTGCGTTCGAAGGTGGAGACCGCTCGCTCGAGGAGGTTCTCTCCCGAGGGCCCTTGCGTGTCGAGCTGGGCGACGTGCAGCTCGTAGGGGAGGTCTTCGTCGGTGATCCAGTCCTTGTCGGAGACCGCGACCAGGCGCTCGATCAGGTTCTCGAGCTCGCGGATGTTGCCGGGCCACCAGTACGCCCCGAGGATCTGCAGCGTCGAATCGGCGATGCCCTGAATGTTCTTGCGGAACTTGACGTTGTAGCGGCGAAGGAAGAACCGCGCGAGCTCCGGGAGATCTTCGAGGCGTTCGCGGAGCGCCGGCATCCGGAACGGGATCACGTTGAGCCGGTAATACAGGTCCTCGCGGAAGCGCGCCTCTTTCACCGCCTTCTCGAGGTCGACGTTGGTCGCGGCAATCAGGCGTATGTCGGTTTTGATCGGGTGCGTGCCACCGACGCGCTCGATCTCGCTCTCCTGGACGGCACGAAGCAGCTTCGCCTGCAGCTCGTAGCGCAGGTCGCCGATCTCGTCGAGGAACAGCGTGCCGCCGCTGGCGAGCTCGAACTTGCCCAGCTGCTGGCGGATGGCGCCGGTGAACGCGCCTTTCTCATGGCCGAACAAGGTGCTCTCGACCAGCTCCTTGGGGATCGCCGCCAGGTTGACCGCGACGAACGGTGCGTTGGGTTTGCCCGCCTCGCGGTGAATCAGCCGCGCCAACAGCTCCTTTCCAGTGCCGCTCTCGCCGAGAATCAGCACGGTCGCCGACAGCTTCGCGACCTTCTGCACGAGATCGAGGATCCCCCTCGTCCCCTGACTCGGACCGACGACGAACTCCCGATCGCTGTTGCGCTCGGCGACCTCCTCGCGCAGGCGCACGACGTCGCGATTGAGGTCCTGCCGCTCGCTGGCGTTGGCGACGAGCCGCGGCAGGCTCTCGAGGTCGGTGTCCTTCGAGATGTAGTGATAGGCGCCCAGGCGCATCGCCTCGATGGCGACGTCCAGCTCGCGGATCTCGGAGGTCGCGATCACTTCGACGTTCGGATAGTTCTCTTTCGCGATCTTCAGGACCTCGAAGCCGCTGATGCCTGGAAGGTGCGCGTCGAGGATCATCAGGTCGACGCTTTCCTTCTCCATCATCTGGAGCGCGGCTTCGCCGGTCGCGGCACGGAGCACGCGCAGCTCACGGCGCAACAGCGCCGTCAGCGACTCGCGCATCCCCTCGTCGTCGTCGACGATCAGGAGGGTCTTTCGGCGATCCGACATCGACACGGCGAGTATAATCGCGATGGGGTCGGGTCCGGAAAATGGGGTCGGGAGTCATTTGTTGTTTGCTCGTACAAACAAATGACTCCCGACCCCATTTTCTGTGACTCCCGGCCCCTTTACGCGTATGTACGATCTGATCGTCATCGGTGCCGGGACGGGCGGCTATGTCGCCGCCATTCGCGCCGCGCAGTTGGGCATGAAGGTCGCCGTCGTCGAAAAGCAGAAGGCGCTCGGCGGCACCTGCCTGATCTGGGGCTGCATCCCTACCAAAGCGCTCCTCGAGCACGCACACGCGTTGAAGGTCGTGCAGCACGCGCAGGAGTGGGGCGTCATGATCCCCTACGGCGCTCCGGCGATCGACATGAACCAGGTGCAGGCGCGCAAGGACAAGATCGTCGGCGGCCTGACCAAGGGGATCGAGTTCCTGTTCAAGAAGAACAAGATCGACTGGATCAAGGGCACCGCCCGTCTGCTCGGCGGCGGCAAGGTCGGTGTCTCGGGCAACGACGCTCGGACGCTCGAGGCAAAGGAGATCGTCGTCGCGACCGGCTCATATGCGCGGAGTGTTCCCGGCATCGAGCTCGATCACACGCGGATCATCACCAGCGACGACGCGATTCATCTCAAGGCCGTGCCGAAGTCGCTGGTCATCTTGGGGAGCGGTGCCGTCGGAGTCGAGTTCGCATCGATCTTCGGTCGCTTCGGCAGCCAGGTCACCGTGATCGAGCTGCTTCCGCGTCTCGTGCCCGTGGAAGACGAGGCGATCTCGGCGGAGCTCGAGAAGTCTTTCAAGAAGCAGGGCATCACCACGATGACCGGGACGAAGGTCGTCAAGGCGAGTGCCACGAGCGAGGGGGTCGATCTCGAGGCGCAGATGCCGGACGGAAAGGTCCAGCGCCTTTCGGCCGAGCGGCTGCTCGTCGCTACGGGTCGAGGCCCGGTGACGGACGGGCTCGATGCTGACGCGGTCGGCATTGCGATGGAGCGCGGCTTCATCAAGGTCGACGAGATGTATCGCACATCGGTGCCGCACATCTCGGCCATCGGCGACGTCATTACCACCGGTCAGGCCGGACACCCGCAGCTCGCCCATGTGTCGTCCATGGAAGGCGTGATCGTCGCGGAGCGTCTGGCCGGACGACCGGTGCAGCCGCTCAACTACGATCACGTACCGAGCTGCACGTATTGCGATCCGGAGATCGGCAGCGTTGGACTGACCGAAGCCGAAGCCAGGCAGCGCGGCTATGACGTGAGGGTCGGCTCGTTCCCGTTTGGCGTGCTGGGGCGCGCCAAGATGGCTGGCGAAACCGAGGGTTTCGTGAAGATCGTCGCCGACCGGAGGTACGATGAGGTGTTGGGGGTGCACATGATCGGCCCGCGATCGACCGAGCTCGTCGCCGAGGCGGTGATGGCGCTTCGGCTCGAATGCACGGTCGAGGAGCTGACGAAGACCATTCACGCGCACCCGACGTTCTCGGAGGCGGTCGCAGAGGCGGCGCATGCGACGCACGGGGCGGCGATACATCTATGAGGTCCGGCTGAAGCCGGACCCTACACGTCCGGCTGAAGCCGGACCCTACACGTCCGGCTAAAGCCGGACCCTACATGTCCGGCTAAAGCCGGACACTACGATCGAACGATGTCGACAGAAGTCACCATGCCCCAGATGGGGGAATCGATCGCGGAAGGGACGATCGTTCGCTGGATCAAGAAGATCGGCGACACCGTCGATCGTGACGAACCGCTGTTCGAGATCTCGACCGACAAGGTCGATGCCGAGATCCCATCGCCGGCCGCTGGAGTCCTCACTGAGATCAAGGTCCAGGAAGGCGAAACCGTGCCGGTCAACAGCGTCGTCGCCCTGATCGGCGAAGCCGGTTCGGCAGCAGACGCCAAGCCGCAGCCGGCCACGCCTTCTGCTCCCGCCCGAGCATCGTCGTCGACCGTTGTCGCCATCACTGACGCGCCGCAAAAGCGGCCGAGCCCCGCGCCTGCACCGGCTCACCCGCCCGAAGCAGCCTCGCACGAGGAAGGACGACGTCAGCGATCGTCGCCGCTCGTCCGCCGCATCGCCCGCGAACACAACATCGACGTCTCCGCGATTCACGGATCGGGCCTTGGCGGCCGCGTCACCAAGAACGACATTCTCGGATACGTCCGGGAGAACGAAGGCCGTAGCTCGATTGCTGAATCCTCGAGACCTGAGAGCTCACTGCCTGGCCCAGGCCTGATTCCTGACTCCAGAATCCTGATTCCTTCGGCGCCCGGCGACCGGAGGGAGCCGCTCTCAGTAATGCGCAAGAAGATCGCCGAGCACATGATCATGAGCCGGCGGACTTCGGCGCATGTGCACTCGGTCTTCCACGTGAACTTCTCGACGGTCGAACGCATCCGGCAGCAGAAGAAGGCGGAGTACGAGCAGCTCGGCGCGAAGCTCACGTACATGGCGTTCATCACCCGGGCAGTGGTGACGGCGCTGCGGCGCTTCCCGATCGTCAACGCGTCGCTCGACGGCGACACCATCGTTTACAAGAAGGACATCAACATCGGCATTGCCGTCGCACTCGAAAGCGGGCTGATCGTGCCGGTGATCAAGTACGCCGACGAGAAGAACCTGCTGGGCCTGAGCCGAGCGATCGCCGACCTCGCCGAGCGCGCCCGTGCCAAGCAGTTGAAGCCGGAAGACGTGCAAGCGGGAACGTTCACGATCACCAACCCCGGTCAGTTCGGCTCACAGTTCGGCATGCCGATCATCAACCAGCCACAGCTGGCCATTCTCGGCGTCGGCACCATCGAGAAGCGCCCTATCGTGATCGACGACGCGATCGCGATCCGGACGATGGCCTATCTGACGCTCGGCTACGACCATCGGGTCATTGACGGCGCAACCGGCGACCAGTTCATGGCCGAGATCAAGCAGCAGATCGAACACTTCGACGTGAGTCAAGCCTGACGACCCCCATGAGGCCCCTGGAGATCCGGCGTCTCGGCGTGGTCCGGTACGACGAGGCGCTGGCGATGCAGCGGGCGCTCGTTGAGGAACGGCGCGCCGATCGCGTCCCCGATGTGCTGTTGCTGCTGCAGCATCCTGCGGTGATCACGCTTGGCGTCAAGGGCGACGGCGGTCGCGCGAACATCGTCGCGACCGAGGCGCGGCTGGCCGATCTCGGAATCGACGTCCACGAAACAGGCCGCGGCGGCGACGTCACCTATCACGGCCCCGGACAGATCGTCGGCTACCCGATTCTCGATCTTCGTCCCGATCGATGCGACGTACATCGCTATGTCCGCGACATCGAAGAGGTCATGATTCAGGTGTGCGCCGACTACGGCGTCAACGCCGGGCGCATCAAGGGACTCACGGGTGCGTGGGTGGGGACCGAGAAGGTCGGTGCGATCGGCGTCCGGATCTCGCGCTGGATTACCAGCCACGGGTTCGCGTTCAACGTGAGCACGGACCTCGATCACTTCGGGCTGATCGTGCCGTGCGGGATCTCGGATCGCGGTGTCACATCGCTCGACAAGGCTACCGGGGTCCGCGTCCCGCTCGAAGACGTCGAGGACGCGTTCATCCGACACTTCTCGGAGACGTTCGAGCGCGAGGCGCTCATTCCTTCTCAGGCGTGGCCGGCGTAGTCCTCGTCAGGACCGCTTCGCCCACGCCGCGTCCGATCACGCTGACCACTTCAACCCGAACGTCGTTCCAGACGACGACGTCGCCCTGTCGAGCGGGACGTCCGAGCAGCCGGAGCACCAGACCGCTGATGGTGGTGACCTGCTCGTCCTCGAGCGGGCGGCCAATCGTCTTGCCCACTTCGTCGAGCCGCACCGTGCCCCGGACGCGAATCCGTCCCTCACTTTCTCTGACGATCGCCGCCCGGCCGCGGCCCTCTTCGATGTCGCCGATGACCTCCTCGAACAGGTCCTCCATCGTCACGAGCCCGGCGGTGCCGCCGTGCTGGTCCATCACGACGGCCATCTGCGCGCGATACCGGCGCATAGCGGCAAGCACCTGATCGACCGTCGTCGGCCCCGGCACGTACGGCAGCTCTCGGGCATCGCGGGCGGTGACCGGTTGGTTGGAGATCAAGTGGCGGAGCACCTCTTTGATGTGCAGGCTTCCGATGATGTGGTCGAGATCGCCGATGTAGACCGGGTAGCGCGTGTGCGCCTGCGACCGGACGATCGCGCGCAACTCATCGGGCTCACAGCCGACCGGGATTCCCGTGAGCAGCACGCGCGGTACCATGGCCTCGCCGGCGGTGCGGTCACCGAACTCGAACAGGTCGCGCAGGATGTTTCCGGCTTCGCCGCGGAGCAGACCGCCCTCCTGGCTCTCCTGCACGATGTACTGCAGTTCCTCGGCCGTGTGGTACCGCTCGCCTTCGTTCTCGCGGCGTCTGATGCCGAACAGATGGAGCAGGCCGTTTGCCAGGGCATTCAGCGGCACGACCAGCGGCAGCACGATCTTTTGGACGACCTCGACGATCGGCGACGCGTACAGCGCCGTTCGGTGGGCACTGCTCAGCGCGAGCGCCTTCGGCACCATCTCGCCGATCACGATGTGAATGTAGGTGAGGATACCGACGGCGACGATGCCGCCCGCGGTGTGCGCGGCCAGCCAGCGCATCGTCCCGAGCGGCTCCAGCACCGCCGAGATGCGCTCGGCGAGCCAGTGCTCGCCGTACATGCCCAGACCGAGGCTGGCGGCGGAGATGCCGACCTGCGTCGTGGCGATATACCGATCCTGCTTGCGCGGGTTCTCCAGGATGCGCAGCACCCGGGCCGCCAGCATGCTGCCCTGAGTGGCGCTGTGTTCGACGGTCGTCCGTGGCGCCGCGACGATGGCGAACTCGGCGGCGACGAACAACCCGTTTGCCAGCACGAGCAGCAGGATGATCGTGATCGGAACGAACCAGTCGGCGGTCATGATTCTTCTGCCGGTGGTGGAACCCGCGTGGCGAGCACCGACTCCAGGACTTTGCCGGCCACACGCTCGACCTCGAGCGAATAGTCGCTGATGATCACCGCTTCGCCCGGTGTCGGCAGGTGGCCCAACGCGGCGGTCACCATGCCGCCGACCGTCGTGGCGTCGGTGTCGAACGTCGTGTTCAGCGCCGTCGCGGCATCGTCCACCGACATCGCGCCGGGCAGACGGGTGCGCCCATCGGCAAGTCGTTCGGTCACGGGATCGCCGCTCTTGAATTCGTCGCCGACGTGGCCGAGCAGTTCCGCGAGCACGTCTTCGAGCGTGATCAAGCCCGCCGTCCCCCCGAACTCGTCGACGACGAGCGCCTGATGCGACCGCCGCTCGCGCAGATCGCGGAGCATCCGGTCCGCCGTGACACTTTCATGAACGCTGGGTACGGGGCGAATCAAGTCCTTCAACGTCGACGCCGGACTCTTCTCCGATACGAACCATCGCACGAGGTCCTTGGTGTGGACGACTCCGATGATGTTGTCGAGGCTGTCGCGATAAATCGGCAGCCGCGAGTACGGGCTCTGCGCCATGAAGCCGATCGCCTCGAGCAGCGGAGTCTTCACGTCCAGAGCGGCCATTCGAGTCCGCGGCACCATCAGGTTCTTCGCTTGCTTGAGGTTCAGGCGGAGCGCGCGTTGCAGCCGGCGATGTTCGTCGGGCTCGAGCAGGCCGCCGTCGCGGCTCTCAGCGATGAGCAGCTCGATTTCTTCGGGAGAGTGAATATGCCGGTGTGCCGGCAGGGGAGCGCCGAGCAGACGCAGCAACATCCCGCCCGTGCGATTCAGCACGATGCTGAACGGCCGGTAGATCCACAGCGATCCCAACATAGGTATCGCTGTGTAGAGCGACGTCTGAGTCGGGTACTGCAGCGCAACCGACTTCGGAGCGAACTCGCCGAAGACGGCTTGGGCTACGGTCAGTGTCAGCAGCACGACGGCTGCTGACGTCGATTGCGCCGCGAGCTCTTGGAGCCCGCCAAGTGAGGCGAAGACCGGCGTCAGCCAGATCGCGAACGTCGCCTGCGCGTAGGCGCCCAGCACAAGACTCG
This sequence comes from Vicinamibacterales bacterium, assembly GCA_035649395.1. Classification (GTDB taxonomy): domain Bacteria; phylum Acidobacteriota; class Vicinamibacteria; order Vicinamibacterales; family UBA2999; genus Gp6-AA40. The sequence goes on along the minus strand of DASRJR010000518.1, from coordinate 8,066 downwards.
AGAGCGTGATGCCGATCTGCGATGCCGCCAGATATCGGTTGAGCGCCGCTGGCGATTCGAGGATCGGAATCAGCCATGCAGCGATCGGATTGCCATCGGAGGCGAGTTGCTGGAGCCGGCTTCGCCGGACGCTGACAGCCGCGAACTCGGCTGCAACGTAGAAACCGTTGACGAGGATGAGCGCAGTGACGACGAGGATGGCCGCAAGGACCATTGACCGGACAAGTACTTAGCACCCTTTTCGGGCTCCGGTACAAGTCGTTCCGGCAGAGGCACTTTGGCAGATGAGCCAGGAAGTCGGGAATAAGACCGATTTGGTCGGTGTTCTCTCATTAGCGACGGGGTTGCCCGCTCGCGCACCCTTCGCCGCCGCATCAGAACCGTGCGGTGGGCCGGTGGGTGTTACCGAGGATGACCCATGGAGAGAACCCAGGACCGACTGCTCGTCAGCCGCCTCCAGGCAGGCGACCAGACGGCAGTCCAGGAGTTGGCCGAGCGATATGGCCCGCGAATCATGCAGCTGGCAATGCGCCACATGAGGAACCGGGAGGACGCTGAAGAAGTCACGCAGGACGTTCTGCTCAAGGTGTATCAGAAGATCGGCCTGTTCCGCGGCGACGCGGCGTTGTCGTCGTGGATTTATCGAATCACCTTCAACACCGCGATGTCGCGGCTGCGGCAGACGCGCAGCGAGCGGCTCGCTTCGGAGGAGCGGGATCGAGCGTTGGCGCGCAACGACGCAGCGTCCGAACAGGGACGCGTGCCGCGCGAGGCGGCCGACTGGTCGAGCCTGCCGGATGAGGAGCTGCTGCGGGAGCAGTTGCGGCATGCGTTCGACGCGGCCGTTGCCGACTTGCCCGAGATCTATCGTGCGCCGGTTGTCCTGCGCGATATTCAGGGCCTGACGACCGAAGAGGCGAGCACCCGTCTCAAGCTGAAGGACCAGACGCTCAAGTCGCGTCTCCATCGCGGGCGATTGCTGCTCCGCGAGCGACTCCAGGCGTTCAAGGACGGCCTGACGCTCCATCCGCCGACGCCGGCCTTCGGATAGGAATCAGGATTCAGGAACCAGCGCTGGGCCAGCCCTCAGGCATCAGGTCCTGAGGGCTCAGGTCTACTTCTGATTGAACTCGGGCTTGGTCGGCCGTTCCGCGATCTGTGCGGCGAACTCGAGGGCGAGCGTCGCCACGCGCTTCGTTCCGAGCGCGTCGATCTTGTCCCAGTCGTCGGTCGGCCGATGGTAGTCGCCGTGGAAGCCGGTGAAGAAATTGATCGCCGGCACGCGGCGCACGGCGAAATTGAAGTCGTCGCTGCGTCCGGCGCCGGGGCCCTGCCGCGCGATCGAGAGGCCATCGGCGATCGATTGCGCGGCCGCCTTGAGGTCGGCCTCGAGCGTCGGAGACGCTTCCAGTCCGCTAACGTCGACCGCGCCACGGGCGCGGCCGATCATGTCCAGGTTGAGCATCGCCACTGTGTTGGTCAGCGGAATCACCGGGTGTAGCGCGTAGTATTCCGACCCGAGCAGGCCACGCTCTTCACCGGCAAACGCCACGAACACCAGCGTGCGCGGGAACCGCGAACGCTGCTCGACGGCCACGCGTGCCATCTCGATGATCGACGCCGTGCCCGACGCGTTGTCGTCGGCACCGTTGTGGATCTCGCCGGTTCGCTCAGGCGACATCGACAGGTGACCGCCGAGGCCGACGTGATCGTAGTGCGCGCCGATCACGATCGCTTCCTTCGCTCGGGCCGGATCGCTGCCCGGCAGCACGCCGACAACGTTGCGCACCGTTCTGCGGTTCTTCGAGAGCTGTTCGACGTAGTTGACCGTCGCCCCGCGCAACACCTCGGACCGCGGAACGAGATCCATGTCGATCTGTCGCGCGGTCGATTCGAGTCGCCAGGCGTCGAGCAGCGGCTGCATCTCGTCGCGGCGCACCCGCAGTACGGGAAAACCGATGTCCTCTGCGTCGGGGTCGCCCTTGAACACACTGTATTGCGCATCGTCCAGGCGATGCGACGGATCGGCGACGACGAACAGTGCGCGAGCACCTTTGGAGCGCGCCAACGACGCCTTGGCCTGCAGCGTGGTCTGCGGCATCGGCCGCGTTCCATTCAGCCGGCTGTTCGGGTCGCGCTCCTGTGGCTCGTGACTGAAGATCAGCACGGCTTTCCCCGACACATCGACGCGCGCGTAGTCGTCGTACCCGATTTCAGGGGCCGCGAGACCGTAGCCGGCAAACACCAGCGGGACGTTTTCGAGGAGCACCGACGGCGTGTTCTCGCTGCCCGGTGCGGCGAGAGGGTAGTAGCTGGTGCCAAGCACCAGACTGACCGACTTCCCCTGATACTCGAACGACAATGAGTTGCCTCGACCCACGTTCAACCCGGCGATCAGCTCGAAGGGCTGAAACCATCCAGCCGCGCCCTCTCCGGCCTCGAGGCCGACGGCTTTGAACTGTTGCGCGACGTAGTCGCCGGCGCGCTCGAGTTCCTCACTGCCGTTGGCGCGCCCCTTCATGTCGTCCGAGGCGAGCACCTTGATGTGGCGGAGGATGGCGTCCGGATCGATGGTCGCTTCGCCGCCGGCACCGACGCCGGCCGCGAGTATCAGGACGAGCGCGACCGCCACTTTGCGCATCAACCGATCCTATCGCGACTGTCCATCATGCCCCCAACGCGATCTCGAGCCGGACCTGTTCGCGCGGATTCAGCGGTGGTACGCGGGTCTGGACGATGCCCGAGGTGGACAGCAGGGCCGGCAGCGTTCCCACCCGACCGCGGACGCCGAACTCCCCGCCGAGCATCGTCAAGACGCTGAATGAACGCCGCGACGATCCCACGATCGCTTCGGCGACACGGCCGGCGGCCGCGCCGAGCGCGAACGGCCCCGGCGGCCACAGCCGCGCCATCCGTGCCTCGAGCCGCGTGAGCTGAACCTGCGTCAACGCACGCTCCAACGCGTATCCGCCGATCGAGGCGTCGCTCCATGGCACAACGAAACCCGACGGTGGCGTCCCGAGGACGGTGAGCGTCACTTCCGTGGGCGAGCACCCTGCTTCCATCGCGACAATCGCGCGTGTCGCGTGTACGAGCGCCTCTGGTGCCGAGCCGATGAGACGGTCTCGGCGCACGCCCGCTTCGCGCACCGCGAGCGGCACTACCGCAGCCTGCGCGCTGCCCGCTAGAACGATCGGCGCATTGCCGAGAAAGGGAGCGATTCGTTTCAGGAGCCCGAGCGCCTCGTCACCCTGCCACTCGGACGAGGGCCGGCCCGTGCGGTCGGCGAGAACACAGACGGCGCAGCCGGTCACTCGACTCAGATCGCTCGACCCGACGAGGCGCGTGTGAAAGCCGGCAATCGCGCCCGACTGTTGAATGTCGAGTGCCTTTCCTGCTGCCACTGCTTCAGCATCGTCGATCAGCACGATGCGCGCGACGCACTCGCGCCGCGCCAGCGCATCGGCAACCGCTGCGCCGAGCTCGCCTGCGCCGACGATGCACACGGTGGCACTCATTGCGTGGGGTATTCTAGTGGACCGTGGTCGGATCTTTGACTGGTGATTGGTGATTGGTGATTCGTTGTTGATTGGTGATTGATGATCGTTGATTGAAAGCTTCGCCCGTCGAATCGCCACGTTGAGTATTCAATCGTTCGATCACGAATCGCCAATCAGCAACGAATCACTAATCAAAGATCGACGGAATCATCAATGGCCTCAGAGCTCGCTGGCAAAGTCGCCTTCATCACCGGCGGATCCCGCGGCATCGGTTACGCCACGGCCAAGGCGTTCGTGTCGCAAGGGGCGTCGGTAGCCATCGTGGGAACCGATCAGGGTCGCCTCGACGCGGCCGTCGGCGAGCTCGGCGGAACGGTGTTCGGCGTTCGTGCCGATGTGGCCCGTCATGAAGACGTCGAGCGCGCGATTTCGACGACCGTGTCACGCTTCGGACGGCTCGACGTTCTCGTCAACAACGCCGGCATCGGGGTGTATCGCCCGGTCGCCGAGATGACGGTCGACGAATGGGATCGCACGTTCGCCACGAACGTGAACGGCATGTTCTACTGCTGTCGTGCCGCGCTGCCACATCTCCGGCAGCACGCCGGATGGATCATCAACATCAGCAGCCTGTCGAGCACCGGACCGTTCGCCAATGGCGCCGCGTACTGTGCGTCGAAGTCGGCCGTGAACACGTTCAGCGATGTGCTGATGCAGGAGGTCCGCTACGACGGCGTGCGCGTCGCCTGCGTGCTGCCGGGATCGGTGAACACCGGCTTCGGTGGCCGCGCGAACACCAAGTCCGAGTGGGCGTTGCAGCCCGAAGATGTCGCCGAGATGATCGTCGACCTGGTTGCGTTCCCGCCGCGGAGTCTCCCCAGCCGCGTCGAGATCCGACCGGCGCAGCCCAAGAAGGCGTAGTCCGGCGCTGACCGAGAGGCCTTCGACTTGATCGCGTGGATCTGTCGCGCATCTCTCAACCCGTCGTCAATCAACACTCAACAATCCGCCATCGACAACCATTCAACAATCAAAGATCATCCAATCAATAATGCTCTGATGTCAGCTTTCGACAAGCATCACGACGAGCTCGAGAAGCACGAGCTGATGATGGGCCGGTCACGGGGCCGGCTGGCCGTTGCGCTCGATCTGCTGACCGACGCGCTCGCGATGGTCGGGCAGCACGGTGTGTACTGCCAGAGCGCGCGCCTGCCCGGCCGGCCGACGATGGACATCGCCCTGGTGCTGGAACAGATCGGCGACGCGAAGGAGCTCCTGCAGAGCGTCATCGAGAGCGAGCCTCGATGAGCGGCAGCGGTCCGATGTCACTAGGCACGATCGCACACTACAACTTGCTCGAGCAGCTCGAGCCCGCTGGTCCGGGCGATCTTTATCGTGCGCGCGATACGGCGAAGGGCCGAACCGTCGCCGTGCGGCTGCTGCCGGCCGACTTCGTGATCGACCGGCAGAAGCTGATCGAGTCGGCGCGCGCGCTGACGGTGCTGTCGCACCCCAACGTCACCACGCTGTTCGATGTCGGCGAGCACGACCGCCGCGTCTACCTCGCGTTCGAGTTCCAGAAAGGGCAATCGCTGCGCGCCGAGGCGGCCGGCCGGCCGATGAACGTCCGGCGTGCCATCGAGATTGCCATTCAGATTGCGGATGCGATTGCCGACGCCCACTCCCGGGGGTTCGTGCACGGCGGGCTGAGTCCGGATTCGGTCGTGATCAGCGCGAAGGGGCGCGCCAAGATTCCGGCGTTCGAGCTCGCCGCGCACGGCGGCTTCGAGCAGGACGGTGGCGAGGCGCGGCTGCGCGACTACGATTCGCCCGAGGAAGCGCAGGGCAACGCTCCCGACGACCGGTCGGACATCTACTCGGTGGGGGCGATCCTCTACGAGATGTTGACGACGAGACGGCCGTTGCATCGTGGGGCATCGGCCCCGAGCGGGTCGAATCCGAAAGTGCCGAAGGAGATCGACGTCGTCGTGCTGAAAGCGCTGGCGCCGAATCCCGACTCGCGCTACCAGAGCGCGGTGAGCTTCGCCGGCGACCTGCGCGGCGCGCTCGCGATGCTCGATGCGCTGGACGTCGAGAGCGAAGAAGAAGAGCTCGCCCAGAAGCAGTCGACGAGCGTTGGCCGCGTCGTCGGCCTGACCGCGGTCGTGATCGCCATCGTGCTCGTCCTCGTCTGGTGGTTCATGAGCTAAGGATCTCGCCGAGCCTGCCCGCGAACGCCGATCGCGCCAGCACGTCGTCTACTCCCGCCTGCCGCGCCGCCGCAATCGTGGCCGAGTCCACGTGCGAGACGTATCCGAGCGTCCTCACCGAGGCCAAAGATGGATCACCCTTCATGGCGGCGATCGCGGTGAGCGGGTTCAGCTTGGCACTGTTGAGATCGAAGATGACGAGGCTCGGCCGCTTCTCGCGGACGGTGTCGACGATTCGCTCCGCCGAGCGTTCGAAGTAGAGCTCGACACCCAGGTGCTTTGCCACTTCCTTGATCTTGATCGAAAAGAGCAGATCGTCAATCGCGCAAACAATCATAGGAATCAGAAATAATACCGCGATGATCTTAGAAGTACGAGCGGTGCCGCCGTTCGACAAGAACGGATTCGTGCTCGGGTGCGAGCGGACGCACGAGGCCGTGCTGATCGACCCCGGCGACGAAGTCGACGAGCTGATCGGCGTCGTGCGCGACTACGATCTCGACGTGCGGCACATCTTGTTGACGCACGCGCATCTGGATCACATCACGGGCGTCGCCTCGGCCAAGGAGGCCTACGAGGCGCCGGTGTATCTCCATCGGGATGACCTGTTCCTCTACGACAACGTCGTCCAGCAGGGCGCGATGTTCGGCTTCCGTGTGCGTCCGCAGCCGCCGGTCGACGTCTTCTATGACGGCTCGCCGATTCGCTTCGGCGACTACGAGGTCCGCGTGCATCACACGCCGGGCCATTGTCCCGGCGGCGTGTGTCTGCAGATCGGGAAGCTGGCCGACGGCGGTCACGACTTGTTCGTCGGCGACACGTTGTTTGCCGGATCAATCGGCCGGACCGACCTGCCGGGCGGCGATCACGGTGTGCTGATGCATTCGATCACGAAGGTGTTGTTCCCGCTCGGCGACGAGGCGATCGTGCATCCCGGCCACGGACCGGACACGACGATCAAGCGCGAGCGCACGACGAATCCGTTCGTGCTGGATTATCTGAAAGCGTAGAGTGGCCACTCACGATCGATTCGATCTCGACCGCTGGATCGCCGAGTTCCCGCTGGCTCGACTTCGCGACGAAGGGCGTGAGTTCGTGCTGCGGCGGCGCGACCACATGCCGCAGGAATACGCCGACGAACAGGCCGTCGCCGCTCACATCGAGCTGATGCAGCCGAAGTGGGAGATTGTCGTCGGGCCGGCAGATGTGGCCATCAACGAACAATTGCGTGGCGAACTGAGTGCTGCAGGTGAACGTCCGCAGCGGCGCGTGCCAACGGATGTCGCTGTGTGGGCGAAAGGAGAACCGTCCGTTCGCGCCGTCACGAAGGTTGGCGGCCTGCCGTATCGCCCGCTCGATTCGCTTTGGCCGGGCGCCGACACCGGGCAACCGCTGCGATTCGTCGGTCAGCTCTCGTTCGTGGATTCGCGAGACATCCTGGCGGACCTTCCAGGTGACGTGCTCCTTGTTTTCGGAGACGATGACGCGCTGCTGGTCGAGCCAGAGCGTCTCCGCTTCGAATGGTGGTCGCTGACGACCGAGCCGCTGCTCGCTCGAGCTCCTGAGGTCGATCAGCCGCTGGAGCCCTTTTTCGCCGCGCTCCACCGCACCGAGGACTGGGACGACACGGTGTTCGAGGGCACCAAGATCGGCGGCGTGCCGAACTTCATCCAGGACGAAGAGGTGCCCTCGGGGAGATTCATTGGAACGCTCGGATCGATATCCGTGCCCACCGATCGGCGGCATCCGTTTGTCAACGTCGCTGCGCCGCGCGGCTGGTCGCGCGACAACGATCTGATGATCGGCGATATGGGCTGTCTCTATCTCTTCATGGAGTCGAACGGGACGATCCTGCCGCTGTCGCAGTGCTACTGAGCGCTCGCTCCGCTCGCGAGGTGCGGGCACGCGCTGCGCGCGTGAGGTGCAGGCCCTCGGCTTTGCCTCGGGAGGTGCGGGCACGCGCTGCGCGCGTGAGGTGCAGGCCCTCATTGCTTCGGGAGGTGCGGGCGCGCGCTACGCGCGCGAAGTGCAGGCGCTCACTTCGTTCGCGAGGTGCGGGGGCCGGCTTCGCCTCGCGATCTACTGGCGATACGTGTAAGCGCGAGGCCCGTTCACTTGCTCGCGCGCCCATGGCTCGATAATGGTCGGCAGCACACGACCGTGACAAGACGGATACTCAGCCTCATCGTCGGCACAATCGTTCTGATCACGATACTAGGCGTGTACGGAGTGGGCTGGATGCTATCTCGTCCCGTGCCCGCCCAAATCGGCGCGCCGCCGGCTGACCTTCACGCGGAAGACGTCGCGTTTGGCAGCGCATCCGGATCCGTGATTCGCGGGTGGCTCTCGCGGGGGA
>DASRJR010000517.1:0-10165 GCA_035649395.1 Vicinamibacterales bacterium | reverse complement strand
GCAGAACCGCGCGGCGCGTCACAGAGCTATCCATGCTGATCGCCGGGCGTTGGGTAGGGCTGTTGAATCAATCCCAGCAACCGATAATGTAAGCGGGGACTAGCTGCCATGGCAGGCATCAGGGCCGAGTCGCGCGCGCGGCTCGACGCGTAACACCAACCTCGAAAGGGTCGCAGATGATTCGTCGCTTGTTTGGAACCATCCTCCTCGCTCTGGCGCTGGCTGGCAGTCTTCATGTCACGGTGGCCGCAGCCCCTAAGGTCTGGCTCGTTTGTAAAGTTCCGAACGCCCTTGATGTGAACATCCTCATCGACAGCTTCGATAGTGTCGGAGGGGCGAGGAGGCAGTGCAAGGAGTTCTGGCACGGCGAGCCGGCGGGCTTTATCGGAGGATAGTCGCGACAAGCGCAGCGGCATCTCGACGGATACGCTAGTCTCGGCGGTAGTTAATCGAACCTGCTAGCAAGGTTCGGAGTGTGCCCGAGAACTATTCGCGGCACCATTGAGGGCATGAAGCCCTCTTCGTTGAGCACCTCCTCGGCCTCGGCGGTTTCATCTGCCGAGACGCGAGTGGCTGCCTATGACTGGCAGACGCTCGGACACGAGCTCGACACGTACGGCTGTGCCGTCCTGCCGAGGCTTCTGTCGTCCGACGAATGCCACGCCATCGCGACCCTTTACCCCGACGAAAGGCACTTTCGAAGCCACATCCTCATGGAGAGGCACGGCTTCGGAAAGGGCGAGTACCGCTACTTCAAGTACCCGCTGCCCGACCTCATCGGCGGGCTTCGGACGGCGCTCTATCCGCATCTGGCGAACGTCGCCAACGAATGGAACGGTCGGATGGGAATCGACGAGCGCTTTCCCAACGACCATGCGTCGTTCCTCGAACGATGCCATGCCGCCGGCCAGACCCGACCGACGCCGCTGCTGCTGCGGTATGTCCAGGGTGACTTCAACTGCCTGCACCAGGATCTGTATGGCGATCTCGCATTCCCAATCCAGGTCGCCACGCTCCTTTCGGAGCCCGGCATCGACTTCACAGGTGGCGAATTCGTCCTCACCGAGCAGCGGCCACGCATGCAAAGCCGCGCTGAGGTCGTCCCGCTTCGGCAGGGTGATGCGGTGGTCTTCGCGGTCAACAACCGGCCCGTGCGGGGTTCGAAGGGCAACTACCGGGTGAAGCTGCGCCACGGCGTGAGCCGCGTTCGCTCAGGCGAACGCCACACCGTGGGCATCATCTTTCACGACGCGGCGTGATGGAACGGGGGGCGAGGCGACTCCTTCCACAGGAGTCGCCCCTTCTCTGACGGCCGTGATCAGAAATTGAGGGTCACGTTGAACCGCGCAAACCGTGGATTGAGCACCGTCGTCGGCGCCAGCCACGTCGCGCCGTTGGTGGCGGGATCGTACGTCTGGGTGTACGCGGTGCCCGTGTTGCTGTTGAAGAGATTGTAGAGATCGATCGCCAGGTTCGTCCGGGTCCGGCCAAATCGCAGGTTCTTGCCGAAGCGAACGTCGAGTGAGTTGAGTGTGTCGGGAAACGTGTGCCCCTGCAGCAGGAGATTGACCGTTTGTTGGTTCAGGCCAGCCGTGAGTGGCCGCCCGGTCTGCGCCAGCAGAAACGCGCTCGACACGTTGTAGTTCGCCGCCAATGAGTTGCCGTTGCTCGCGACGGAACCTCCGGCCGGCGCCACGCCCGGAGTCGAGCGGAATGAGCCGCTCACCAAGACGTCGATCCTGGGCACCGTCCACGACACCAGGCCACGGGTGCTCGTCAGCCAATCCTCACTGATTGCACACGACCCCACTTGCTGGTTGGCGAACATCGCCCCCGCGGTCGTATACAGCTCCGGCAACGTTGCCGTCACCTCGCAGTAGTCGCGCACGCCGCGTCCGCCGCTCAACCCGAGCTGCACGAACAGTTGGCCCGACAACCGGGCGCTCACTTGCGCGTCGACGCCGTGCCAGTAGGCCGTGACATCGCCGTAGTCGTTCATGGTGGTGAAGTAGTTGTCGGTCGCGCCGAGCGCGGTTCGGGCATTGCGCGTGAGGAACGTGACCGGCTGGCCGCCGCCGTTCGGCAGCTTCGAATTCTGCGGCTGCGTGATCGTCACCTGGTCGAAATCCTGCGGCCCCAGCGCGAGGTTGTCGGTGACGAAGAAGTTGCCCCACGTGCGGCGGTTGTAGCTGACGTCGATCGCCACGCGCGGCAGGATCTCGTGCTGCACGCCGACGCCGAACTGCCAATCGTAGTTTCGGACGCCCCACCCGTGCTGCACGTCGGGGTTGACGCGCGTGGTCCCGAAGGGGATGCCGAAGTTCAGGTTGGTCCAGGGTCCGCAGTTGTCGCCGCCCGATGCGACGTTGTTCTGCGCGACCGGATTCATCAGATCGCAGTCCGGAGTGAAATTACCGTTGCCGTCGGTCCAGGTCCGCGTCGTGGTTTGCTGGAACGTCACCGCTGGATTGTTCTGGGTATAGAGGCCGCCGTTCTGCGCGGTCTCCAGGTATTTGCTGACATTCACCTTGAGCGACGTCTTGCCATTGCCGAACAGATCGTAGGCCGCGCCCATGCGAGGCGTGATGTCGTGGAAACCGGTGACGCCATCCTGCCGCGGGAAGATGAACCGGCTGCCGAATCTGTTGTCGGCGATGATGCCGTTCTCGCCCTCGGGGAACCAGCTCCAGGCGTGCTCGTAACGCACCGCACCTTGCAGCGTCAGACGGCGATGCGTCCATTGGTCTTGCACGTAGAAGCCGTCGTAGCGCGTGCGGTTGCTCTGGATGTGCGGGCCGATGCGCATCGTGAATTGAAGCGGGTTCAGTGGAATGGCCTGTGTGGCGCTGAACGTGTAGGCGAGCTGGTTATCCACGTTCTGGATCTGCCGGTAGACCTCGTGGGCCGCTTGATACCCCACTTTGAAGCTGTGTGCGCCGGTCACATAGGACATCGACGCGCGCCAGATGTTGTGCTGCTGATTGTTGGAGGCGGCGGACGACCAGCCACGGTACGTGAAGTTGGGGACCGGCACGCCGCCCAACGTGCTCTGCTCGGTCACCGCGACGAGGCCCGTCTGCGACCCGGGCGGAACGTATCCGCCCCACTTGCTGCTGAACGACGAGAAGCCAGCCTCGAACAGCACGCGGTTCGTCATCGGCGACGTCCACGTCGTCTGCGTGATCTTTTCCCGCTCTGGCCACATGTTGGCGGACTCGGGCGAGGTCGTGGGAGTACCCAGGGCGATCCAGTCGTCGCCGCGCTCGCGGCACTGCTCGCCGCCGTTGACGAGCGCCGATCCGGTGCAGTTCGCCTGCCACTCCCAGTAGAACCCCGCCTTGTTTCGCGGCGTGAGCTGGCCGGTCAGGCGGATGGCTTCGATCTTCTTGGCCCCCGCCGATCGCGCTTTGACGTTTTGATCCTTCGCGTAGGCCCACTTCGTCGGATCGAGAGCGTTCGCGTTGGCGTAAAGACCCGGAATGTCCTGGTACGTGCCGTAGCTGCGGACGTTGTTGAAGAACCACAGCCGGTCACGCTTGACCGGACCGCCGATGGCGAAGTTGGTATCCCAGTTCTTGATCAGTCCGGGCGGCTCGGTGATACCGACGCTTTTCAAATAGTCGTCGAGGTTGCTCCCCTGCGACCACTTCCCTGCCGTGCTACCGAACGCGGTCCCGCTGAACGTATTGCCGCCGGTCCTGGGAATGATGTTGAACGCCGGCCCGCCGCGATCGCTCTCCCCCATCCCGCCGGCGACGGTCACCTGGACTTCCTGAGCGTTGACGAAGTCGTAGGCGAAGCTCGAGACGCCGCCGCCGCCGAACGCCGATCCGACGTTCATGCCGTCGACTTGAACCGTGCCTTCGTTGCCACGCCCGCCGCGTGACGTGAAGAAGAAATTCGTGGCGGTCCCGGTCATCGACTGGGTCGAGTTCACGTCGAGCGTCAGCGACTGCACCCCGGGTACCATCGCCAGGATGTTGCCGTAAGTGCGAGTGGCGGGTACCGCTGCGAGCACCTCGTTGGAGAGCACGACCTCCCGCTTCGTGCTCGTCTGCGTATCGACGACGGGCGTCACTCCCGAGACAGTGATCGTCTCTTCGACTGCTCCGACCCGCAGATCGGCGTTGATCGTTGTCACGCCGGCGCCGGTCAACTCGATGCCCTCGCGCCTGACCGTCGAGAACCCGGTCAGCGTGAACGTCACGATGTAGGTGCCGGGTTTCAGATCGACGATCCGGTATTGGCCGGTCCCGTCCGTGACCACGGTCCGGGACTTCTCGATGAGGGCAGGACTCGCCGCTTCGACAGTCACCCCTGGCAGGATGGCGCCGGACGAATCCCTGACGATGCCTGCGACGGCCGGCTGGGCAAACGCCGGCGTTGAAAGAAGAAATAAGACGGCAATGACAAAGGTTCCCGTTGCGACTGCACGCATCGATCGCCTCCGATCTTTCTTCACCGTGGGCAGAACGTGCGTAGCCTACGGCAAGCAGATGGAGCCGATCAAGCTAGGCACGCATATAGTTAAGTGGATGACGCGGTCAGTCGAAGAGTGCAACCGCAGGATGCTCCGCGCGAGGGACGCCATGGATCGAGCGTTCGCCGAGCCGCTCTGCATCCCGCACCTCGCGCAGCTCGCCGAGGTGTCGGAGGCACACTTCATCCGCACGTTTCGCGACACGTTCGGCGAGACGCCGCACCGCTATTTGCAGCGCCGTCGTGTCGAGCGCGCGATGTTTCTCCTTCGCTCGACCGACCGCAGCGTCACCGACGTCTGCTTCGACGTCGGCTTCGGCAGCCTCGGCACGTTCAGCCGCACGTTTCACGAAATCGTCGGGGAGTCGCCCACCAGCTTCCGACAGAAAGGACGCATGCCGCTGGTGCCGACGTGCTTCATGATGGCCTGGGCGCGGCCGAGCAGTTTTGGAGAAGCACGGCCGCGCGCGGTGACGATAGAGTGACTGCCATTGCGGAAGGAGTCGCTCTGATGCTGAACGGTATCAACATCTCGCACGTATTCGTCGCCGACCAGGACAAGGCGCTGGACTTCTACGTCGGCAAGCTCGGGCTCGAGATCAGCAGTGATCAGGATCTCGGATTCATGCGCTGGCTCACCGTCCGCGTGCCGGGTCAACCCGGCCGCGACATCCTGCTCGAAAAGCCCGGTCCGCCGGCGATGGACGAGACGACGGCGAAGCAGGTTCGCGAGCTCGTCGCCAAAGGGGCCTCCGGATTCACCGTTGGCTTCACGACGAGCGACTGCAGGAAGACCTACGAGAACCTGCGCGCCAAGGGAGTCGAGTTCACGCAAGAACCGGTCGAGCAGCCCTACGGCATCGACGTTGGCTTGCGCGATCCGTTTGGCAATCACATCCGGATCGTGCAGCGGAAAGCCTGAATCCGTCGATGGCGATGTTGCTCGTTTCTTCTGCTGAGAAAGACTATTTCGCCGGCGCGACGTAGCCTCGGCGTGCGCGGACGCGCACGTCACGACCGGGAACTTGCACGGTCAGCACGTGCGGCTTGCCATCGCGGCGCGGCTCGAAGCCGAGCGTGTACTGGTTGGCCAGATCGGACACGATCGCCGCAAACGGCTCGCTCAGCTTGTCGCTGCGCTCGGCGAACAACGCCAGCCCACCGCTCGCGTCGGCCAACGGCTCGAGGTTCGTTTTGATCGCTGCGAGACGAGCGCCTCGCTCGAGCCCGACGGCGAAGAACGTGGTATCGCTGTCGCTGATCGCTCGGGCCGCGTCCTCCAACGTGGCCCGGCTGTTTTTGTCTTCGCCATCGGTGAACACCACCAACGCACGGCGTCCGGCCTGACGGGAGAGCAGATCGGCGAGCCGGACGATGACGTCGTAGACGGCAGTGCCGCCCCAGGCACTCAGCTTGTCGATCGCCTGCAGCCGCGCCGCGAGGTCGACCTCGCGCGAGGCCAGTGTGAAGACGCCGTCGTTGAACGCGACGATCGTCACCTTGCTCTCGGGCGCGAGCGCTTTGAGAAATTCGCGCGCGGCCGCCTGCACATCGGCCAGTGCATCCTTCATGCTGCCGCTCACGTCGATCGCGAGCACGAGCTCGAGCGACCCTCCGGTCGGATCGAACCCGAGAATGGGTCGCTCCTCCTTGTCGTCGAGCAGACGGAACGCCTCTTTCGTCAGTCCCGTCACGAACCGGCCGCCGGCCGTGACCACGGCGTTGACCTGCACGATCTCCACCGAGGCCGTCTCGTTGAACGAGACTCCGCGCGTCCTCACATTCGCAATGACGCGACCTCCCGCCTTCAACCGTGCGACCGCCCGCAACGCGTGCTCCTCGACGGTGCGCCCGGCGTCCCACTCGCATTCCATGCGCGTGGCCGGCGCGACGCAGACTTGCTTGCCATCGGCGAAGAAGGTGACATCCTCGATCGCGGACGCTCCGCCTGCTCCCACGAACGCGACCTTCAACAACACGACTCCACTCACGTACGAGGCCGCCGGCGGCGAGACGAACCGCAGCGTCGCTTCGGTTTGAGCACGCGACGACACCGCCGGAACAATCGACAACAGCAGCGCGACGACGACAGCCCGGCTGCTCATTGCGCCGCCGAAGAGGACCCGATGCGAACCGGTCCGGAGGCCACGAGGGCGGAGACGTAGTCCTCGAGGCGCTCGCGCGTGAGCGTCCAGGCGTGCGAGGAGATGGCTTCCCAATCGTCGAAGTACATCGCTGGCACCGTGTCGAGGTAGTCCCGCATCGCCATGCTCATGACGCCGGCAAACAGGGGCGCGGGCACTTTGGCGTCCGACAGCAACCCGGCCACCCGCAGGTTGAGGTCTACCATACCTGAACCGAATTGCTTCGTCGGCTCGCGGCCGACGAGCGAGTCCCACGATCCGGCGCGTGGAAGCCGCAGGCAGTGACACCCGTCAATCGGCTCGAACGACATCCCCCAGGCGTCGAGCGTCGTGTGATCGAGCGCACCCTCGTCGGTCCCGATCCAGAACACCTCGCTCACCGAAAACAGACGTTCCACCTGATCGGGCATATGCTCGGCGGCCCACGGGAGTAGTTGTCGGCGGAGGCTGCTCATCCCGGCCCGGGCGGCCAGCGCATCCCATGCTGCCGGGTTCCGGGCAGCGGCGCGCACGCGCTCGCGGCCGCGGGTCAACGCTGCTCCAATCGCACCGAGGTTCGAACTGGTCAAGCGGCGCGGATTGAGCAGTGCGACCGTCGTGATCAGGGTATCGCCGTCGTTGGGATTCAGTTTCGGTGGCGCCGGCAGCGTGTCGCTGGCGATGCGTCGCAACTTCTTGGTCGCGAAGGTCAGATCGATGCCGAACAGCGAGCCGGTGACCGCAGCGCCGGCCACGGCTGTCGAACCCGGAGCGGCGCGGAGCCACGCGCGGCGTACGTCCGTGTTCGGCGCGGCACGCTCCGCGACGCCGAACGTGTGCCGGTGCGAGACGTCAGTGGTCGCTGCGGTGAAGGTAGCGGCACCGCCGCTCACGGGCGCGTACGCCAGCGCAACCAGCGTTTCGCCCAGCAGGTAATCCAGCAGATCGATCATCGGCGCGACCTCTCGCGCCGCTTTGCTCGCGTCCTGCGGTTTCGTGATTCGACCGAGTTCGCGCACGACGCGATCGACGATCTTCTTGCCGTCAGGAACATCGTGCGGCGCCTCAGGCCAGGCGCGCGGTGGCGTCAGGGTGCGCGCCGCCGCGTTCAATTCGTTCGTCAGCGTCTTGATCTGATCGACCGTGGGCGATGCGCCAGCGATGGTGAGTGCCGGTGCGTAGGCGGCGAGCAGCGCATCGAGCGTGTTGCCGCCCTGCTTCTTGCGGACAGCTGACAGATCCCGCGTCGCGGCGGCATCGTCCAACGTGTAGGTGTCGCCTTCCCACACGAACGATTCGACGCTCCCGTTGCGTTCCGCGAGGGCAGCAGCCAGATGGTCTTCGGCGGACCCGCTGCGACCAGACGTGGAAAGCAGCGGGAGGACGACGTCGTTCAGCCACGTCGCGACCCCGCCATGGTAGCGGTGGTCGGTCAGGTCGAGGTCGATGAGCGAGCTCGTTACGCGTTCGAGCTGATCCCGTCCGACCGCCCCCGTGATCGCGAGACGCTCGACGATGCTGAGGGCGCCTTGGAATTGCGCCAGCAGCGGAACCGACTCGGATGGATTCACGATCTCTTCGAGACTCCGAGCCCGCCGCGCGGCCGCGGCATACATCTTCACCTGCTGGACGCCAATACGCTCGAGTGTGAGCATCGCCGCAGAGAAGCGTGTGAAGCCGCGCAATGCCACGAGCACGTCCTGCAGCTCGGACGGCGGCACCTCACCAAAGAGACGCTGCCCAAACGCGAGCCGATGGATGAACTGCTGTCGCATCTTGCTCGACACCAGCCGCTCGGCCAGCCAGGCGGCATCGATCGTGCCGTCCTCGTCCGGCTGCTCGACGTCGCGATCGTTGACGCCGGGAATGGCCTCGCTGTCGATGACGCGGCTCCACAACTTCTTCAATGCGGGAGCAGCAGGCGCTCCCTCCGCCGTCACTGCCACGATGCCGAGCAACGTGGCCGCGTCGTATGACGGACGCACGAATGGCACATCGGTGAACGTCAGTCGCTCTTCGACCGCGACGAAGGTCTGGTACAGGGCTCGAAAGCGATCGGCGCGGACCCCGCGATCCTTGATCGACAACCCGAGCGCAAAACGACGATGAGGCTCGTCGAGACGAGTCACGCTGTCGAAGAAATATGCCAACCGCCCCGAATCGCGGCTGAACAGCACACGGGCGAACCGGTCGGGCCGGGTGACCTGCTCATCGACCAGTCCCTGCCACAATTCGATGCCCTCGGGGCCATCCGGCAGAAGGACGTGTCCATCCGCACCGATTTGAAACGATCTGCCGAACGCGGCCACCGGACCAGCGCCGTCGCGATAGAAGTGCCGGAGCAGGTCCGGGTTGCGGACGAGGTACTCGAGCGTCCCGGGCGTCATCGACTGCAGCCCGTAGTAGAGCAACGAGGCGCGGCGGTCGCGGATGATCGTCGCGAAGAGTGTCTTTTCCGGAACGGTGCGCTCGAACACGACCGAGCTCCAGATATCCGGCGTCAGCGGCAGTGGCAGCGCCGTCACGCCAGGGACAATCGCGACCGATTCACCAGCGTTGAGCCGCTTGGCCACCGCGGCCGCGTCGACGCCCACCGGCTGCAGTCGAGCCCTCACGGCGGCCGCATCTTTACTGGAGTCGACCTCGACTGAGTACGTCTGTCGCTGCTCGCGCAGCTTCAGACCGACCGCACTCAGCGCCTGCTTGAGCACGCCCCGCTCCGTGTTCGTCTTCGCCATCGAGAGGCTGACGCCTGTCGGCCCGGCGTTCGACAGTGTGGTGTCCAGGCGATCGAGGTCCGTCAACAGGCGATCGAGATTCACCATCTGCGGCAGCGGCGCATCGTCGTGCGGCAGCGAATGCAGGACACGGATGGCCCTCGACATCGCGAGCGGGAGCCCCTGGTCGCGAGGCAGCTCCAGTATCGACAGGGCTGCCGTCGGTACTTGCAGATCGCGACTCGATTGAGCGCCTGCGACGAACGGCACGCACAGCAGCGACGCTGCAATGAGGGGCGCGACAACTCGACGCATCGAAAAGGTCCTGAGCGAACGATTCTCTAACCGAACCCCGGACGGCGTCCAGTCACAAGAACGTTGCGACGGGCGGCGTCGAACGAGTCGTCCCGGTCCCGAGACCATGCGCCGTGTGCACAGGTGCTAGACTCGGGTCGCGTGGCGCGTCGACCTCTTCTTCCCTGCTTGTTCGCGTGTCTGCTGCTGCATTCCGTGGCCAACGCCGGCGAGCGGTGGACCATCGGGCTCTCGACGAGTGGCGCGCCGATCGAGGCGGTGGCGATCGCCGGTCGCTCTGCCTCCTCGCCAACGGTGCTCGTCATCGGTGGGCTTCAGCGATCCGATCAGTCCAGCGATGCCGTTGCGCGTGAAGCGGCCGCCTTCGAACAAGTCTCGCAGAATCGGCGGGCATTCCGGCTGATCGCCATCGCGCGCGCGAACCCCGACGCGCAGCCGCTGCAGTTCCCGCCGTCAGGTGTCGCGTACCGCGAGCAGATCGAATCGCATGTGCTGTGGCGATGGGTCGGCACACACGCACCCGATCTCGTG
>DASRJR010000516.1:0-9066 GCA_035649395.1 Vicinamibacterales bacterium | reverse complement strand
GGCAAGTGGCGATTGAGCTCAACGCGTGGGAACGAATGTCGGCAGCCATCGGCCGCGTCGTGAAGCTGGCGTGAGACGGATGACGCTTCGCGATCTGGTCTTGCGTCTTCGCGCGCTGCTGTTTCCGCGCCGCGTCGAACGAGAGCTCGACGAGGAGCTCGCGTTTCACGTCGAGCGCGAGACGCAGAAGCACGTCGCACGCGGCGTGAGTCCCGCCGATGCCCGGCGCGAAGCGCACACGCGCTTCGGCCCCGTGCCGTTGGCGGCAGATGAGTGTCGCGATGCCCGAGGTACCGCAGGCGTTGACGACCTCGTGCGCGACATCCTCTATGCCTTTCGCACGTTCCGGCGCGCGCCGCTCGTCGCGCTCACGATCGTTGCAACGGTGGCCCTCGGCCTCGGCCTGGTCACCGTCGCGTTCACGTTTTACAACGTCGGTTTCCTTCGCGTCGATGCGGTGCGGAGTCCGGACGAGTTGGTCGCCGTGGAGCGGCCGGCGGCCCCAGGCGCCGAGACATTGCGCCGATTCACGCGCCGCGAATATGACGCGATGCGTCGAGAAACGAACGTCTTCACTGACGTCTTCGCGACGATTCGCGCGGTGCGAGTCCGAATCGATGGCCGTACTGCGAGCTCTGCGCTCGTGACTGGGAACTTTTTCCAGGCGCTCGGCGTCTCGGCCGAGCTCGGGCGTTCGTTGACGCCCGATGACGACGAACCCCGTGCGGCGCGGCCGGTGATCGCATTGAGTCACCGCGGCTGGCTCAGGCTGTTCGCCGGCGATCCGGGAGTCGTCGGCCGCGGCGTTCGCATCAACGGGCTGCCATACGACGTCGTCGGCGTCATGCCCGAAGACTTTCGTGGGCTGGCGATCGGCCCGCCAGACTACTGGGCACCGCTGGGTCTCGTCTCACGATTCCGCGAGGCTCCTGCGGGCGGAGCCGACGAGATCGCCGTAGACGTCGTGGGGCGATTGAAGCAGGGGACATCGCTCGAGGTAGCGGCGGACGCGCTCACTGCATGGGAGGCACGACGGGCGGATCCGACTATGTCGTTGCGCAATCCGGTCTCGATCGCGCTCGAGCCGCGTCAAGGCACGCTGTCGGAGGATGTCATCGAGGTCGTCACCGTCTCAGTACCTCTCTTCTTCGCGTTCGGATTGATTCTCCTGGTCGGCTGCGCGAACGTCGCCAACTTGCAGTTGGCCCGCGGTGTGTCGCGCCAGCGGGAAATCGGGATCAGGCTGTCGCTCGGCGCGTCTCGGCGGCGTGTGATCCGTCAACTGTTGACGGAGAGTCTCCTCCTCGCGCTCATGGCAGCGGTCTGCGGTCTCGGCCTGTCGCGCGTGATTCAAGAGGCCGCGGTCTACGCCGTCACCGCGACGATGCCCGCGGAGCTCGCCGGCGAGCTCAGTTTCGATGTGCTGCCGTCGGACTGGCGGGTGATGGTATTCCTCGTCGTCGGCGCCGTGATCGCGACGTTGTTCTTCGGCCTGGCGCCGGCGCTCCAGTCAACGCGTATCGATCTCGTGCGCTCGATGCGCGGCGAGGGGACGAGAGACGCGCGTCCAGGGCGCGCGCGATATGTGCTTATCGCCTTCCAAGTTGGCGCATCGGCGCTCCTGTTGGTGTCTGCGAGTGTTCTGCTGCGGAGCGTCATGGCGACTGTGGACGTCGATCCCGGTGTGCGGACGAGCGACACACTGATGGTGTTCGTCACCAATGAGCCACGGCGCGCGGCATTGCTTCGGGCGGTGGCGACCCATCCGCTCGTCGCCGTGGTGGCCGCGTCGTCGCCGATATCCTCCGCGGCAGTGGTCGCAACGGGGACATCGAGGCACGCGGCGGTGGCGATCGCCGCATCGCCAGACTACTTCGACGTGCTCGGTCTCGAGATCGTGAACGGCCGGCGTTTCACGCCAGACGAACGCACCAGCGATTCAGGAGTCGCCGTGGTGACCGAGACCCTGGCGCGCGAGCTCTGGCCAGCGGGTGATGTGGTAGGGCAGTCCGTGCGTCTCGATGCGTCAGGCCCTGCGGGAGCGTCATCGCGACCGCTCACAGTGGTCGGTGTAATGCGCGACGTGAAGGGTCCGCTCGCGCTGGAGTCCTTTCCGTTGCGGAGTGTGTACGTGCCAACCAGGCCCGAGAGTGCTGGGACCTCGTTGACGCTGCGCATTCGCGGCGATCCCGACCGGGCCCGGCAGGTACTGTTCGACGACCTGATGGGTGTGGACCCCGGGCTGGGCGAAGTTTTGACGATGCGGAATCTTGCTCGCTTCCCGACCTACGTATTGAGTATCGCGTTCTGGGTGGCTGTCGTCCTTGGCGGGCTGGCACTCATCCTCACGGCGTCGGGCCTGTTCAGCGTGCTGTCATACCTCGTCGAGCAGCGGGCGAAGGACATCGGTGTGCACATGGCGCTTGGCGCAACCATGCTGGACGCCGCGGCGTTGGTGCTCTCGACGCTGCTGCGCCCGGTGTGTATCGGTCTCGCTATCGGCGTCGCGCTGGCTGCGGCGGTCGCGACGATGCTGATGGCAGTGAGCGACGGAGAGGTCGGAACCATGATCAAGGTCTTCGATCCGACCGCGTACACGACGAGCGTGTTGGTCATCGTCGTCTCGTGTGCGCTGGCTGCGACAGTCCCGGCATTGCGCGCCGCCCGCATCGATCCGATCGCGACGCTCAGGCGTGAGTGAACGTTTTGCTTTCGTCACCCAGGCGGCCGCGCGTGCTCGGAAGATCGAATCGTTTCGGCATGAGCCGGCGCGCGTTCCTGGCAGCGGGAGCGACGGCCGGCATCGGTGGCGCGGCCTGGCTGAGCGTGTCATCGTCATGGGGCGCCAGGTTCATCATTCCTCCCGCACCACATAAGCCGGCCCCGGCAACCTGGTCCGACAACGCGGTGACGCTCGCGTGGCTCGGACACGCGACGGTGCTGATCAACTTCTACGGTGTGCGCATCCTGACGGACCCTGCGCTGTATTCGCGCATCGGCGTGGATCTCGGCATTGGCTCGCTGGGCCCGCTGCGTCTCGTCCGGTGTGCGCTCATGCCGGAGGAACTCCCCGACATCGACCTCGTTCTCGTGTCGCACGCCCATTTCGATCATCTCGATACGCCATCGCTCGGAGCGATCAGCGGAATGCCCGCGGCGGTGATGGCGGCCGGTACGTCAGACCTGCTGCCCCGCCGGCCCTATTCGTCCATCCGCGAGCTTCGCTGGAACGAGACCGCAACCGTCACGACGCCGCACGGCGATCTGTTCGTTCGCGCAATCGAGGTCAAGCACTGGGGTGCGCGTGTTGGGCGCGACACGTGGCGTGGCTACACCGGATGGATCGTCGAACGCGAAGGCCGACGCCTCCTGATCGGTGGAGACACGGCGGTCACGTCGGTGTTCAACAGTCATCGCCGCTTTGGTCCGTTCGACGCGGCCGTGATGCCGATTGGCGCCTACAACCCCTACATCCACTACCACTGCACGCCCGAACAGGCAGTCGCCATGGCGGACGCCGCGGGCGCCCGTGCGATCGTGCCCGTCCACCATCAATCGTTTCAACTGAGCCACGAGCCCTTCATGGAACCGATCGAACGGATTCAGGAAGCGCTCGTCAGCGAGCATGACCGGCTCGCGCTGCGCGAGATCGGCGAGACGGTCGTCGTGCGGAGCTGACGGTACCTCGATGACGCACAGTCGCCGCGAGGTGCTGGCAGCCGCAGCAGGCACGGTGTTCGCGTCGGTGCTGCTACCCTTGCGGGCCACCGCCATCCCGCAGCTGCGGGTGACCGGCATCGAGCTCCTGCCCGTTCGCGCGACGTCCCGAACCGTCTGGCTGATCGTTCGACTGAGGACCGATGGCGGGCTCGAGGGGCTTGGTGAAGCCTCCGATGCGTTCGGCTTCGCCAACACCACGGCGGAAGACACCGCACGGATGCGAGCGCAGCTCGCGGCCTTCTTCAACCTCATCGACGGCCGGTCACCATTCGAGATCGAGTCCTACCGGCAGCGCGGCGAAGCGATGGCGCGCCAGGGGCTCGTCGCCGCGACCGCATTCAGCGCCATCGAGCAGGCGCTGTGGGACCTGGCCGGCAAAGCACTCGACGTGCCGTCGCATGTCCTGCTCGGAGGCAAGGTCAGGAACACTCTTCCCGTCTACGCCAACATCAACCGCGCCACGAGCCCACGCACGCCGGATGGCTTTGCCGCGGCGGCCAAACGAGCGGTCGCCGACGGGTTTCGCGCGATCAAGGCCGCGCCATGGGATGGATTCCCCCGCCCAGCTCACCCAAGAACGCCGTCGCACGCGCGGTCGACAGTGGCATCGCTGCCGTAGCCGCGATGCGAGAGGCGGTCGGCGCTCAGATCGCCATCATGGTCGACTGTCACAGCTTCTTCGACGTGGAGCGGGCGGTGCGCGTGGCGGAACGACTCGAACCCTACACGCTAACCTGGTACGAGGAGCCGGTGGCGCCAGAACAGGTGGAGGACACACTCGCCATCAGGCGACGAATTCGTCAGCCCATGGCCGGCGGCGAAACGCTCTTCGGGCTCTCCGGGTTTGCGCCCCTCGTTCGCCGTCGCGCCGTGGACACCATCATGCCCGACGTGAAGCACTGCGGAGGCCTGCTCGAATTGACGCGCATCGCCGCGATGGCGGCCGATGAAGGCGTCATGGTCGCGCCCCACAATCCGAGACGATAGGAACGATTAGCAGGGTTTTCGCGCCGTTGGTTTACCGAATGCCCGTTATGCGGCCCTGCCCTCCCGCCAGCACAGCGCGGATTGCCCGTCTGCACGGCGCGGATCATGCGCCGCTTGAACACGCCAGTCAAGCAACCGTGTGACAGCCGTGTGAGAACTCATGCCGCGGACACAACATTCCCGATCGCGTCGCGATGCGCGTTGTCGCTCGTCTGACTACGGGGTCACGCGTCAGGGCACCGACACGTCGGGTCGTACCGCTGATCCGATCGGCTGAGTGGAAGCGGCGGCGGCCGGGCGGATCGTGCTGCCGGAACAGTGGTGGGCAGACCGAGATGGCCGAGAATGCGCCGAATCACCTTCGGTCTTCGATGAGTGCGATGAGCTTCAGCCGATCTCCGCACCGCGGGCACGCCAGGACATCGAAGTCAAAACTCCGTTGCATCAGTTCGGCCCACAACCAGTTCGTCCGCGGTGAACCGATCGTCACCGGGCGCGCGGGGGCCTCCGCGTCCGGCGCGCACAGCATCGGCGTGTCGAGCTCCCGCAGCCGTGATCGCCACGCCGATCGCGCGCCCAGCACGCCGTAATACAGCAGCAGGTTGATCCGCGGCCGCGGCGTGAGCGCCGCCAGGCGTTCGAGCAGTTCCACTGGCTCGAAGAGCAGATGCGTTGTTCCGTCCGCCCAGCGGTGCCGCAAATCGAGCATCACCTGGCCGTCGGCAGTCAGATGCAGGCGGTCGGTGGCGACGGGCGGCCGGAGCGCATAGCGACAGAGCCGTTCGAGCCGGGCCCGATCCTGCGGCGGCACGACAACGGCGGCGTGGAGATCGAAGCCGTTCCCTCGTGCGTGACAGGGGCCGTGCCCCGACGGCGCCAGTGCCAGCAGTTCCGCTGACGCGCCACACCGCCGCACCGTCGCGCCGGCCCGCTTGCCAAGCGCCTGGCGTCCCTGCACAGAGGCTTCGGCAATGCCGGCCAGTACGGGCGCCTCTTCCCGCCACGGATCGACCCTCCCCTCCGCACGGTCGTCCAGCACGCCGCGCCGGGCCAGGAGACGATGGATGCGTCGATCGATGGTGCGAAGCAGGCGGTCCATGTCGTCGTCGGTAGGCGCCACCGCCTCGTGGAACCGCAGTCCTGCGTGCTCAACCTCGACGTACACGCCGTCGAGTACGAGCGCGTGGATGTGGACGTTCAAGTTCAACGCGGCGCCGAAGCGCTGAACGATCGCGACGGCCCCGCCGCGTCCACCGGGCACGCCGGCCTGGCGGGCCCGGCGCCGAAGAAGGCCGAGGACGGCTCGCACGAAGACGCCCGACACCGCGCGACACAGCGCGTGATCCCACGCCAGCACGTACCGCAGGCAATGCGGAAGGCTCAACACCCATTGCCGTACCTGCACGATCGGAAACACGTCATCGACGAGGTGCGCCGCGCGCTCCGCCATGCGACGCCCGCCGCAGCTCGGACAGACGGCCCGTCCCTTACAAGAGAGCGGCACCAGGCGATCGAGCTCGCACCGGCCGCAGTGAAACCGTGCGAACCCACCCGCAAGGAACCCGCAGCGCAGGAAGCCCCTGAACTCCTCCTCTATGAACCGAGGTAGCGCGTCCCTCTCGTAGTTACGAGTTGCCTCGGCGCGGAACGTTTCGAAATGATCGCGGACCACCTGATACAGCACGCCCTGCGTAGGCGACTTTGGCGTGTAGCCTGAGGAAGGGCGTCCCACGCCCCCAGACGTCGCGAAGCGCGCGCGAAGGGGGTCACGACGCGGTTTGCCGAGGAATCCACGTCATCTCGACGACGGCCCCACGTGCTCATCGCAGTTCTTGCGCAGCCGCCAGGGCCCGCCGATTGCGGAATTCGCGACGCTCCTGCGCGACACCTCGCCGCGGTTCACCAGCGACCGGGATGCTGATCGACGCAACCGGCGCGTTCGGCGCCGAGGCCGAGCGACCGTGGCATCTGCTCGAAGCTCCGAGCCTGTCGTGCACCGCTCACGCTGGCGAGAGCGCCGCTGGCTCTCCACTGGTCACCGCTCACGGGATGTTGTGCACGGCGACTCTGTCGCTCGAATACAGTTCTTGCCCGGCACTCGATCCCGAGGAGAAGCGCCGTGGCACACGACGTCGACCAACCGTGCGCGACAGAGCCGCCAAGGCGATCTTCCCTGCCGATCGTCCTTCTCCGTGTCGGTTCAACGCCGTTGCGCGACGAGTTCTCTGTGGTGCGCATCGAGACGCGCGTCGCCAACGGGGACAGCGAGGGGACAACGTTCAGTTTCGACGATGTCCCTTCCCACACACCCCACGGTGTCCCTACTCGATCGCAATTCGGCCAACAAAATCGGCCTCGCTCTGCGTTCTCACTGGGTCGACCCTCGGGTCGAGATAGGAGGGGGCAGCGACGCCCCCTCCGGCGGAAAACGTCGACCCAACCACGGTCGACGTCTGTCCCCTGGTGGGACGTCGCTCCCCCCTCGAAAATCGCAGCCGAGGGAGCGGGGTCGTATGACTCAGCGAAACCGTTTGCCGCGCGAAGAGAGCCGTTCCTCCGGGCAGGTGGTCGCCACCCTCGCTCCGACCTTCGATCGTGCGGGCGTGCTCAGCGGCGTCCAGGTTTCGCGCGCTGCGCGCGCCGCGCGGCGATCGAGAGGCGCGACCTTGACACCGCTTCCGCGCGCCCGGTGAACGGCAATTGTCGGAGCGAGCCGAATCACGAAATGCGAATACGAGCAGAACGCGAGGAATCACATGAGCGATCATCACACGCAAGCCTTGACCGAGCACGAAGTAGCGAAGCAACTCGGTCTGTCAGTGGCCACGCTGCGGGCGTGGCGACTGAAGAGTAAAGGGCCACGATTCGTCCGCTTCGGGCGCGCCGTGCGCTACCTGGCAGCCGACGTCGAACGCTTCGTCGAGGCCAGTGTGGTTGACCAGTCGAAGCACGTTGGCGACGCTAACCTGTGATAGAAGACGACGACGTCGATGACCCTGTGGAAGCGCGGCCGACAGTACTGGATGGACACCGTTGTGGGCGGTCAACGGTACCGAGAGCCGCTCCACGCGACGGACTGGCGCGAGGCCAAAGAGCACGAGAAGGAGCGCGTGGCCGAGCTCGCGCGTCGGCCCGCAGATCCGGCAGGTCGAGGTCGCTCGTACGGCGCGCTCGATGTCAGCAAAGCGATCGAGGCGTACGCGAAGGAACGCCGCGCCCAGGTGTCACCGCGCATGGTGGCCTACTGGACCGAGAACGCGAAGCCGCTTGGCGAGTTCTTCGGCACGACGACGCTCCGCCACGTCACACCGGAACAGATCGCGGCATATCAGAACGCGAGGATCGACGCCGGTCGCGCGCCGAAGACAGTCAATGGCGAACTCTCAGTCCTGCGGCAGGTCTTGCGCCACGCACGACTCTGGTATCGCCTCCAAGAAGACTACCGCGCGCTGAAGAACACGAAACCGCCTGTAGGCCAGGCGCTGACCGATGACGAGCAGAAGCGTCTATTCGAGGCGGCGAGATCGAGGCCTGAGTGGATCTTCGCGTACGTTGCCTCGGCACTCGCCTTCTACTGTGGCTTGCGCGCGTGCGAGATCCGCGGCCTGCAGTGGAAGCACGTCGATTGGGACAAGGCGCGCATCGAGATCCGACGCTCGAAGACGCCGGCAGGATGGCGCGACCCGAGCCTCAACGACGCTTGTGCGCGTGCACTCAAGGAGCTCTACTCGCGGGCCAAGGCCGTGGGCTTCGACGACGGTGAGCACTTCCTCTTCCCATGGCACGGGCGCGACAAGAAGATCGACCCATCGCGTCCGATGACGTCATGGCGCTCGGCATGGCGATCGTTACGAAAAGCTGCGGGGCTTGCTCACGTACGTTTCCACGATGGACGCCACACCGCGCTCACGCGGCTGGCCGAGAAGGGGCAGCCAGACTGGGTTATCCAGGCGCAGATGGGACACGTCTCGCCGGCGATGATGCGCACCTACAGCCACATTCGGCGCAAGGCGCTCGTCGAAGCAGCAGCGGCGCTCGAGCCGTCGTTCAAATTGAAGTTCCCGCGCCATCCGAGCCAGCCGCGCGGGCTGAAGCCCGCGCTCTACGTCGATGAAGCGAAGAAGCCGACGTCGCACGATCGCTGCGACAGGGTTATGTCACAGTTCACGTCACAGCGGGACGATCTGAAGAAGGAGATCCGCAAAAGCTCGAAGGGTTTTGGCTCCTCGGGCTGGACTCGAACCAGCAACCCTCCGGTTAACAGCCGGATGCTCTGCCATTGAGCTACCGAGGAATGGCGGGGTGCACATCTGCGGCCACGGCCACAGAGCAACCTTCCGATCGTAGCGAAAGGATCAG
>DASRJR010000515.1:0-5686 GCA_035649395.1 Vicinamibacterales bacterium | reverse complement strand
GCCGTCTGGCACAAGAGCGCCAGATCGCGCGGCTCGACCGCGATTCCGAATGCGCACGCCGTGGCAGCCATGGTCGCTGTTTCAACCGCGGCCGACGAGCTCACACCCTTGCCCTCGGGCACGTCCGAGACGACGACGATTCGCGCGCCGGATGTCAGCGGCAGTCCGCGCTCGCGGGCGAGCACGAGAACGACGCCGACAATGTAGGCCGCCCAGTGGTCGTATGTCGTGTCCGGCTTTAGCCGGACCTTCGTGAACATCAGCCGCGCGTCTTCGTAGCTCACCGGCGCACCATCAGGCGCCAGCAACTTCAGAGGAATCGTGCACGCAGCGCGGCCGAGGCTGACGATTTCCAGGATGGGACGATCGATCCGCTGAACGGCCGCCCATGTCGCCTCGGCGATCGGACGCTCCAGGACGAGCGAGCCTGAGTAGTCAGCGATCCCGCCCATCACGTCGAGGCGTCCCGGCGCGCGCGCGATCGATAGCGACACGCCTGGCTCGAACAGCCGTCGCTCGCGCAGCGCGTCGGCAACTGTCGCGAGGCTATCCTTCATCGTCGATCCATCCCCGCGCGCGAAGCGCCTGCTGCAACAGCGGCTCGATTTGCGAACGGATGTGAGCATTGGCGTAACCCGCCCATGCGACCTCGGCCTCCACGTTCAGCGGCGCATCGAGCGGCTGACCACGAGGATTTGTCACGATCACGCCGCTTTCTTGCGCGATGAGCGAGCAGCAGATGTCGTACGGATGGCACGTGAGTGCTGGTGGCAATCCACGTTCGGCCAGGACCGGACGAAGAAGCGGACGAATATCGGCGATGAAGCGATCGTGTCCAGCCATGAGCTCGTACAGCTGACCGCCGGTCGAGGCGTACTGATCCTCGAAGCAGTGCGTCTTGCCAGGACCGTAATGACCCAGTGCGCCGTAGACGATCGCTTCGTCAATCGCGGCGAGCACGTCGCGTGCGCTGGGAAAGAAGCGAACGATCGTGGCATAGCCGTGGGCGATGCTCGGTGCTGCAGAGGGTCGCAACCGGATCGGCAGATATTCACCGGCGAGCCGGTTGTGGCGCCGGGCGTGCGAGCCGCCGCCTCGCAAGGCCCACACCTGGTCGGACAGGTGCTGCTTGACGAGAGGAATTTCAGTCTGCACTGCCAGCTCGATGTCGCGCAGTGATGTTTCCGGGCCCCGATTGGGGGCGACCGCCGTGAGTATCCAGGCACTGCGCTTCTGATACATGAGGCCGCGCGTGCCGTCGATTGGGTCGACGATGATGTAGCAATCTGCGGACGCTTCGTCTGCTCCGCTCGGGTAGATACGGCGTCCTCCGGGCAGCCCCTCCGCCACCATGACGAACGTTCGCTCGCGCGCCAGGGCTTCGGCGATCCGCGTGACGATGGTTTCGCCGATGACGTCGATCGCGTAAATCGTGTCCCCTTCATCGTCACGATCGATCGACGCCATCCGGTCGAGGCCATGCCGCTCGGTGGCGGCCACGATCTCGTCACGCACCTCTCCGTGCAGCGCGAGAATCAGATTCAACAGCGCCTCCGGGTCACGCATGCGGGCCCACGCCGCTCAGGCGAAAATGGACGTCCGGCACGGCGAGCAACTCCGCGGCCTTCGCCTCTGGCCTGGTGTCACTCAGAAAATTGCCGCCGCCGACCTCGGGACCGGCAAGATACTTCAACAGGTGCGGCTTGCGCAGCGGCGGATGACATTCGATGTGAAAGTGAAAGCCACTGTAATCGCCGCCATCAGTGGGTGCCTGATGGAGCGTCAAGACGTAGGGGAATGACATCTGCCACAGGTTGTCGTAACGAACGAGCAGCGATTTCAATGCGACCGCCAGATCGCGACGCTCGCTCGCGGACAGTGTCGCCAGGCTGGCGTGCGTCTCCTTCGGCGCGACGTAACATTCGTAGGCATACCGGGCGAAGTACGGCAGGAACACCACGGCGGATGCGTTTTCGAACAGAATGCGGCGGCCATCCGCCTGCTCGGATCGCAGGATCTCCTGGAAGAGCACACGGCGCTGCTCGTCGTAGAAGCGGCGGCTCGCCGCAGCTTCGGTCTCGATGGTCTTGAAGACGAAGTTGGTCGCGTAGATCTGCCCGTGCGGATGGGGGTTCGACACTCCGACGACTTCGCCTTTGTTCTCGAAGATGAGCACGTGCCGGATGTCGGAGCGCGAGCCGAGCTCCTGATATTGTTCGCGCCACGCCTCGAGCAGCGCGGTGATCTCGTCGGCCGGCAATTCGGCCAGCGTGGTGTTGTGCTTTGGCGTGTAGCACACGACCCGCGCCACTCCCGTCGCCGGCGCGTTCCGATAGATGCCCGGGGGTGGCTCGAGATGCCGGGGGGCCTCCGCGCCCACACAAGGATGATCGTTGTCGAAGACGAACACCGACTGGTAGTCCGGGTTGCGCGCGCCGCTCACACGCAGGTTGCGTGGACAGAAGTAGCAGCTCTCGACGTATTCTGGCGGCCGCGCGCTGGGCACGACAGCGCGTTCGCCATGCCACGGACGATCCTGACGATGGGCGGCGACGACGACCCACTCTTCGCGAAGCGGATGCCATCGCTGTTCCCATGCGGGCGCACCGGAGCTCTCCATTGACGACCAATCCTTTCCTGAATATGTCGGCGGTGTCCAAGCAATTTCCCGGCGTGACTGCCCTCGATCGAGTGGACTTCCACGTCGCCGCTGGAGAGATCGTCGGACTCGTCGGCGAGAACGGCGCGGGCAAGTCGACGCTGATGAAGATCCTCGGCGGGATCCATCGCGCTGACTCGGGCACGATCGCGCTCGACGGTGTACCGGTGGGGCTGCATGGGCCGGCTGACGCAGGTCGACTCGGCATCGGCATCATCCACCAGGAGCTCGAGGTCGTCGAGACGGTCGACGTCGCCGGCAACGTCTTCCTCGGGCGCGAGCCGCATTGGGCAGGGCCGCTGCATCTGCTGGATCGCCGCCGCATGGAGACGGACACCGAGCGGCAACTCGCCCGCATCGGGGCACAGATCTCGCCGCGCACGATCGTGCGGAGGTTGTCGACGGCACAGAAGCAGTTCGTCGCGATTGCCCGGGCGCTGTCGATGAACGCGCGGCTGCTCGTGCTCGACGAGCCGACCGCAAGCCTGGGCTCGACCGAGGCCGAACGGCTGTTTGCCGTGCTGCAGGATCTGCGATCGAGCGGCACCGCGATCGTGTACATCTCGCATCGTTTGAAGGAAATCGAAGCATTGGCCGACCGCGCCGCCGTGCTGCGCGACGGCCGCAATGCCGGCGTGCTCCACCGCGGCGAGATCACACGCGATCGTCTGGTGCAGCTGATGGTCGGCCGCGCGATCCAGGGCGGAATCCCGCGCCAGGCGGTCGGAACGGGCGCACGTGAGGCGCGCTTGCGCGTCGACCGCGTGCGCACGCAACGCTATCCCCTCGCCGAGGTCTCCCTGACGGTCGATGGGGGCGAGGTGCTCGGCGTCGCCGGCCTGATCGGCGCGGGGCGGTCGGAGTTGGCCGAGGCCATCTGCGGCGTCGCGGGGCTCGTGTCCGGTCGCGTGCTGCTCGACGGCCAGCCGCTGGCGCTCGACTCGCCGCGCGACGGCGTCCGCGCGGGGATCTGCCTGGTCCCGGAGGACCGTCGCGGCCGCGGCATCATTGCCGCGATGACGGTGCGCGACAACCTCACGCTCCCGGCACTCGGATCGTATGCCCGTTTTGGTCTCGTCAACCGTTCCGCCGAAACGAGCGCCGCTGAAGACGCCGCTACGGCGCTGACTGTCAAGGCCTCCTCGATTGAAGCTCCCGTCGCGACGCTCAGCGGCGGCAACCAGCAAAAGGTCGTCCTCGGCAAATGGCTGGCGCTCCAGCCGCGCGTGCTGATCTTCGATGAACCGACACAAGGCGTCGACGTCGGCGCCAAGGCCGAGATCCATCGTCTCATTCGCCGGCTCGCCGACGAGGGAGCGGCGGTCGTCATGATCAGCAGTGAAATCGAGGAGATCGTTGCCGAAAGCGACCGCGTTGCCGTGATGCACGAAGGACGGATCACCGGCATCCTCGATCGCTCCTCGTCCACACCAGAATCGATCATGCAGCTGGCAATCGCCTGACCTCACCTCATGACAAGAAAAGAGCTCGGTGTTTTCCTGCTGCTGGTGGCGCTGTGCGCCATCGTTGCCATTGCCAGTCCCCAGTTCCTCAGCGTCACCAACGTGCAGAACGTCGCACGGCTCGTCGGCACCTACGGCATCTTCAGTATTGGCGTCGGCTTCGTGATCATCACCGGCGGCATCGACTTGTCGATCGGATCGATCTGCGCGCTCCTGGGCGTGCTGCTGTCGATGATGCTCGTCGAATGGCGCTGGCCCGCGGCCGTGGCGCTGGCGTCGGTGATCGCGCTCGGCGCCGGTCTCGGCGCGGCGCACGGACTGCTGGTCGCGCGCCTGCGGCTGCAGCCGTTCATCGTGACGCTGTGCGGCCTGCTGCTCTATCGCGGCGCCGCCCGCTACATCGCCGAGGACTCGACGAAAGGCTTCGGAACCGGCCAGGGGTTCGAGTGGGTACGAGCGCTGGCAGCGGGAAGCGTCGGCGGCGTGCCGATGCCGTTCGTGCTGATGTGCGTGGTGGCCGGCCTGGCCTGGGTGCTGCTCCATCGATCGGTATTCGGACGACATCTTTTCGCCATCGGCCACAACGCCGAGGCCGCCCGCTACTCGGGTGTCAACACGCGAGCCGTCATCACGTGGGCCTACATGCTCTCCGGAATTCTCGCCGCCTTCTCGGCGATCGTCATCGCCTTCTACACGAACTCGATCTCGCCGGCGTCGCACGGCAATTTCTACGAGCTCTATGCGATTGCCGCCGCGGTCGTCGGCGGCTGCAGCCTGCGCGGCGGCGAAGGATCGGTGCTCGGCATCGTCATGGGCGCGGCGCTGCTGCAGGTGCTGCGCAACCTCGTGAACCTGCTCGACATTCCAGGCTCGCTCGACTTCGCGGTGATGGGCGCCGTCATCCTCGTCGGCGCCGCCGCGGACCGACTGTTCGGACGTCGCGTGCGCGACGGCGATACCTAGAGTCGCTCACACCTCGTCGTACAGGACCACCGGGTAGTCCTTCAGGGTCGTCATCATGTGCTCGATCGGCGGCCACACGCGTTGATGGCCTGGCGAGGCGATCCATTGCTGACGGAGTTCTTCGCTCTCGAATTCCAGCTCGAACCGGTAGTTGTGATTGGCTGGCGCCGTGCCCTGCAGGACGGTGCGTCGCTTGAGCATCTTCACGCGGATGTAGCCCTGGTGCTTTACCGCCTCCGGCACGAACACGTTGTGAAATGTGTCGAGCATCTCGCGCTCGCGTGCGGGAGCGACATCCATTTCGACGTACAGCCGGATGTGCTTCGTCTGCGCGGCCGCCGACGTGACGAAGCGGCCGAAACCAAGCGCGACGGCGGTAGCAGCAAAAGCGGACTTGAGGATTCCTCGTCTCTGCACCTGAGTCCCTCCACTGTGTATGGCATGGTCGGTCAACGCTGGTTAGCGCCCGACAGCACGTGCGTCTTGGCAGCCATATCCTTTGCGACGCCCATCACGAACAATTCGAGTGGCTCCGAGCCCGTGTTCGCAAACACACTCGATTCGTCGATGCGAACCGGAAGCGCGTCTCCGGCGCGAATTG
>DASRJR010000514.1:0-9044 GCA_035649395.1 Vicinamibacterales bacterium | reverse complement strand
TGGCCGCAGTTCGCGTATCGCAAACGGCAGGTGCGATCGTCGAACTCCGAATAGAACAGCGTGGCGTACGCGTTCTCGGCGGTGTTCTCGTAGAACAGCCGGTTCACCGATCGGAGCAGCTGCTCCGGCTGCTCCACGGCGGTAGCGCATTGGCTCCGCAGGTTGGCTTGAAGATTCGCCATCAGCAGCGCCGCGGCGATCCCCTTGCCGGCGATGTCCCCGAGCACCAGGCAGAGCCGCGACTGGCCCAGATCGAGAAAGTCGTAGTAGTCGCCGCCGACCTGCCGCGTCTGAATGCAGGCGCCCGCGTACTCCAATGATTCGAGCTCGGGCAGCCGCTGCGGAAAGAGCCGCGCCTGAACCTGCCGTGCGATCTCGAGCTCGTGAGCCGCGCGACGCTCCGCCTCGCGCCGCTCGGCAGCGGCCTGACGCTGCGCCTCCACGGCTCGCGTCACTTCGTCGAAGCTGACGAGCGCGAACGAGTTGCGATCGATGTCCTCGAAGCGTGCGAACGCGCCGCCCCAGGCAATCGCCTGATCGTCGGACGCGGACTTCTCCGACGCAGACGAATTCGCCGGTTCGTAGGCGACGCGCCGCAATCGCGGCGTGCCGCGGAAGCGGACGCCGCGGCCGTGCCACTCGCGGTAAGTGGCCGCCAGGTTCTCGGTGACGAAGACCACATGCGTCCGCCGCCCGATCAACTGCGCCTGCAGCGAATTCGGCCGCGGCTGAATCAGCGTCAGCACCGTCGTCCCGTCAGGCGGCGAAACCGCCACCAGCCGCTGACCCGATTCCACGCGTGCGTCGAACGCGACCTGGAATCCAAGCGTGTCGAGATAGAAACGAAGGCTGCGCTCCTGGTCCCTGACGTAGATGTTGACCGCGTGCATGCGCAGGAACCGATCGTGCGCGCCCGGCTCGTCCGCCAGAGTTCCCATTGCTGTGATTATAAGAAGCTGCCAGCAACCGATGCTCGTGCCGCTACAATCGAGAGCCTCGCACGAGCGCGAGACCATGCCGCGTGTCGTCCCCTCGAACACGCTGAGGTGATGCGATGAAACGCACCATGCTTCTGACCGTTGTCGTCCTGGCGGTGAGTTGTGGGGATGACGACGCGCCGACCTCGCCGTCAGGTTCGTCGTTCAGCTTCTTCGTCACGAGCGTGACGAGTACGACGGGCAATTTGGGAGGACTCGCTGGAGCCGACGCCACCTGTCAGGCGCTGGCGCAGGCAGTCGGCCAGGGCTCTCGCACCTGGCGCGCCTATCTCAGCGTCGAGCGCGACTCGGCGAATGGCAACCAGCCAACGCATGCGAAGGACCGGATCGGCACCGGCCCGTGGTTGAACGCGAATCGTGCGGTTGTCGCCAACAACGTCGCCGAACTCCACGCGCGCACTGGTGATGCGAACGTGTTCCTCAACGAGCGCGGCGGGCGGATCAACGGACAGTGGACCGGTTCGCCCACGCCGGTCGAACACGACATCCTCACGGGGTCGAACGCGGACGGCACGCTTGCCCCAGGATTGACATGCGCGGACTGGACGTCGGCATCGGCGGCCGTCGTCGCACGAGTCGGGCACTCTGACGGCATGGGGCCGAATCAGAGTACTGCTGGCGCGCTGTCGTCTTGGAACTCGGCGCACGACAATCAGAACTGCTCCAACACAGCACCCGGCGGAGGCGCTGGCCGCTTTTACTGCTTCGCCCGTTAGAGCCATCTACTGCGGCGCCCTGGCCCCGGCCGCGACCTTGGACAGCTGCCGGATGGCGCCGACGTGATACGCGAGGTGCACGACGCCGGCCGTGGCGCCGAGCATCGTCATCTCGGTCCAATGCTGCGGCTCGTCAATCGCTCTCCGGGGTGACCAGCGCGGCGCCTCGGTGCCGAAGCTGCCGCTGCGATCAGATCCTATAGCTGCTGAAGAGTGAGCGCCCGTATGCCGCGCTCACGTCTTCGTGATGACTTGATCCCGAGCCCCGACATCAGTCATCGTGCTCCCTGGATGAAGGCACTGCGCGTCCTCGTTGTCTTGAGTGCGTGGCTCGTCGCGCTCCAATCCACCGCGTCACTCGCTGGCCAGCTGACCACACGCATCGTCGTGACGGTCCCCACCGACGAAGCGGAGTTCATGGTGAACGGCAAGACGATCCCTGGAGAGGGGACGTCCAGAGCGCTCACTGTTCCGGCGGACGCGGGCACTCAGCGATACACCATCGCCGTCACGTGGATGCCCAACTCCTACACGACGATGACGCGCACCAAGACCGTGGCGGTGCGCGGCGGCGAGACGGTTCAGATCGACCTGACCCTCGACGATCCGGCCGACCGCGTTCGAGTGATCTACGTGCCGACTCCCGACGATGTGGCGGCGGCGATGGTCGATCTCGCGCGCGTGCGCCGCGACGACGTCGTGTATGAGCCTGGTTGTGGCGACGCGCGGATCACGATCGGCGCGATCCGTGCGGGCGCGCGCCGAGGCATCTGCGTCGACATCGATCCGAAGCAGGCCCGGGAGTCGAAGGCGAATGTGGCGTCAGCCGGGTTTGCCGATCGGATCGACGTCCGCGAAGGTGATGCCCTCGACGTCAAAGACCTGTCGGAGGTGTCGGTGGTCTTTCTCTACATGGGCGACCACTTCAACATGCTGCTTCGGCCCGTGCTCTGGCGCGAGCTGAAGGTCGGCGCGCGCATCGTGTCGCATCGGTTCACGATGGGCGACTGGAAACCGGACAGGACCATCGTCGTCACGAGCGATCTGACCGGCGATTCCGAGGTGCATCTCTGGACGATGACGGAGGAGATCAAGCGAAGCCTCGCCCCGCGCTGAGGTGACGTCAGCCCGACCAGATCTTCGGGCATCGCATAGAATTCCTGCGCTGCTATGGCGCTCGCCGCGGGCACCCATCTCGGGCCGTACGAAGTCGAGACTGCGCTTGGGGCCGGGGGAATGGGTGAGGTCTACCGCGCGCGAGACACCCGTCTTGGTCGCCACGTTGCCCTCAAGTTGCTGCGGCCCGATGCGGCCGGCGACGCCGCCTCACGCGCGCGCTTCGAGGTCGAAGCACGAGTGATCTCGCGGCTGAACCATCCTCACATTTGTGTCCTGCACGACATCGGCCGCGAACGCCTTGGGCCTGACGGCGATGAGTGTGCCTTCCTCGTGATGGAGCTCGTGGACGGAGAGCCGCTCGCCTCCGTGGTCACCCGAGGACCGTTGCAGGCGGCACACGTGGTACGCCACGCCTTGGAGATTGTCGCGGCGCTCGAAGAGGCCCACAGCCACGACGTGGTCCATGGCGATCTGAAGCCCGGCAACATCATGGTGACCAAGTTCGGGCTGAAGCTCCTGGACTTCGGCCTCGCCCGTCAACTGTCACTCGTCTCTGTCAGCGATGCGAGCGGCGCCTTGACCGAGGCCGGATCGCGCGTGGTCGCCGGAACGTTGCCCTACATGGCACCGGAGCTCCTGCGTGGAGCACCATCCGACGCCCGTTCCGATCTCTGGGCGCTTGGCGTCGTCGTCCACGAGATGGCCACCGGCGTTCGTCCGTTCACCGGCGAGACCTCGTTCGAACTGAGCGCGGCGATTCTCAGCGAGCCACCGGCGCCCGCTCCGGTCTGGGTCCCGCTCGGCCTGCAGACAATCATCCAGCGTTGCCTCGCGAAACGCGTCGAAGACCGATATCAGAATGCCGGCGAGCTGCGGGCGGCCCTCGAGGCCGTGCAATCGGACCCCTCGATTGCGCCACCGACGCCGGCCGCTGCGCACAACCTGCCGCTCCAGCTCACGCGGTTCATCGGGCGCGAGCGGGAAATCGCGGAAGTGCGGCCTCTCATCTCGTCGGAACGGCTGGTCACGCTCACGGGTGCCGGTGGTGCAGGGAAGACCCGTCTGGCACTGCAGGTCGCCCAGGAACTCGTGGGTTCTTTTCAGCACGGTGTGTGGCTGATCGAGCTCGCCGCGCTGACCGACCCGGATCTGATCCCCAACTTGGTGGCGTCGACGCTCGGCATGCGCGCCGACTCGGCGCACTCGGTCACCGATGCCCTGCTCGACTTTCTCCGGCCTCGGACGACCCTGCTTCTGCTCGACAACTGCGAGCATCTGATCGATGCGTGCGCGACGCTGGCCAGCCAGATTCTACGCGTGTGCCCGCGTGTTCGCGTCCTCGCCACGAGCCGTGAAGCGCTCGCCGTCGCGGGTGAGCGGGCCTGGCGCGTGCCTTCGCTCGCGCTACCAACGACGAAGCCAGGCGTGTCTGAACAGTCGGCGGCGACATCTGACGCGGTGCGGTTCTTCGTCGATCGCGCGCGGGCCGCCGCCCCGCACTTCGCGCTGACGCCCGAGACGACGCCGAACGTGGTCCACATTTGCCGCCGCCTCGATGGCATTCCGCTCGCGCTGGAACTGGCTGCCGCGCGCATGAAGGTGCTATCGGTCGAACAGATCAGCCGTCGGCTCGACGATCGATTTCAGTTGCTCACGGGTGGGAGCCGCACCGCGGTCCCTCGGCAGCAGACACTGCGGGCAACGATCGACTGGAGCTATGACCTGCTGTCCGAATTCGAGCGTCGTCTGCTGCGGCGGCTCTCCGTCTTCGCTGGCGGCTGTTCGCTCGAGGCTGTCGAAGAGATCTGCGGCGCAGTGAACGAGGGCGATACGATCGAGACTCTGTCGCACCTGTCGGACAAATCACTGCTCGCGTTGGATGACGACGCGGTCGATGGGCCACGGTATCGGTTGCTGGAGACTGTTCGCCAGTACGCCAGGGATCGGTTGTTCGAGAGCGGAGAGGCGGCCGCGCTCCGTGATCGTCACTTCCAGTTCTTCCAACGTCTCGCGCTCGAGGCGGAAGACAAGCTGTTGGGTCCCACTCAAGTCACGTGGGCGAATCGTCTCGACGGCGACTACGAGAACCTGAGAGCGGCGCTTGAATGGGGCCTGGCCTCGGCCAATCCCGAGGCTTCTCTGCGCATCGTATCCGCGCTGTGGCACTTCTGGACTCAGCGCAGTCATTTCAGCGAGGGAAGGCAGTGGGTCGAGCGCGCGCTCGCGGCGGCACCCAGTGCACAGAGTGCTCTTCGTGCGCAGGCGATGGCGGTTGGAGCGGACGTGTCGTATCTCGGCGGCGACTACCAAGCCGCGACAGTCTTCGCCAATCAGGTTCTCGCGCTCCAAGGGCCGCAGCCGGCCGAGGCCTCTGAACCCGTCGCGTTCGCATGGTTCGTGATGGCCGTCCACGCCTTCGATCGGGGGGACCTGAAAGAGGCGCAGCAGTGCAGCGAGCGGATCGCCGCCATGGTCGACGCAGTGGCGCCGACTCCGCTCTTGTGTCTCTGCCGGCTGATGCCGGCTTTTCTGGCATACCGGCATGGCGATCTGCCACGCGCTCGCGCGCTCCTGGAACAATCCGAGTCGATGCTACGTGTGTTCGGTGACAAGTGGGGGCTCAATACGATCCTCTTCAATCTCGTTCTGGCATTGCTCGCACAGGGCGAGATCGAGCGGGCGCAGATCGCCGGCCGGGAAGGCGTCAGGCTCGCCCACGAACTGGGCGATGGTCGAGGACTGACCTGGTGTCTGGCGAGCCTATCGTTCGCCGCAGCCGAGGACGAGTCCCCGCAACGTTCGGCCCGCCTCTGGGGAGCGGCCGAGGGTGTTAGCGAATCGATCGCTTCTCCGCTGCCGCCGTTCCTGCGACACGAGTCGGAGGAGCATTTGGCTCGCGCGAGAGAGGCGCTTGGCGATCGCGAGTTCGCCGCGGCGTGGGCCGAGGGCCGGCAGATGACCACGGAGGCCGCCGTCCGGTACGCGCTCGACAGCGCCTCCCGCGACACGAACGGGCTCTAGCGGAACCCCCGTCGGCAATCACTGTAGACTTCCTACACAATCATGAGTAGACTTCCTACACAATGCGACACAAGCCGCCCGCGCGCGTCGAGCTGCTGCGCGGCACGCTCGACCTGTTGGTCCTCCGCTCGCTGCTGCCAGGACCGAATCACGGCCACGCCATCGCCAAGCACATTCAGCGCACGTCGGAAGACCTGCTGAAGGTCGAAACCGGATCGCTGTACCCGGCGCTCTATCGGCTCGAGGCCAATGGCTGGATCGCCGCGTCCTGGGAGACATCCGACAAGGGCAAGCGTGCCCGGTACTACCGGATCACCGCGCTGGGCCGGAAGCAGCTCGTGAGCGAACAGTCGAAATGGGAGGCGTTCGCGCGGGCGATGGGATTGCTCCTCAAGCCGGTCGAAGAGGGGACACGATGACCTCGCTCTTTCGAAAACTCTCGTGGTGGCTGCGGCGACGCCGCAAGGAAGCCGAGCTCCGTGAGGAACTGCAATTCCATATCGAGGAGGAAGCCGAACGGCTTCAGGCGGACGGACTGGCCCACGATCAGGCCAGGTGGGCGGCCCATCGCGACCTCGGCAACATGACGCGGTTGCGCGAAGAGACGCGCACGCTCTGGACGTCGGCCGTTCTCGATCAACTCGCGCAGGACGTTCGATACGCCTGGCGGACGATGTGGTCGAACAAGATGTTCACCGCCCTCACGGTGCTGTGCCTCGCGCTCGGCATCGGCGCGAACGCGACGATCTTCAGCTTCATGGACGCGATCCTGCTGCGGTCGCTGCCGATCGAGGATCCGCGGTCGCTGATCGTGCTCAGCTGGCGAATGCCGAAACGCCCAACGCCGGATTCGCCCACGACGATTCGCGCCTTCCGCGGCGTCATGACGGACGAGGGTGCCGGTGTTCGAGCGCTGGTGTGGCCGTATCCCGCATTCGAGATGTTCCAGGCTGAAGACGCCATCTTCACGAGCGTGTTCGGCCAGCACGTCGCGAACGGGCTTCTCGTTGACGGCGGCGACGGCGGACTCGCCGACGGGACCTATGTCACAGGAGAGTACTTCCGGTCGCTCGGAGTCCGCATGGTCGCAGGCCGACCGCTGACCGCAGAGGACGATCGTCTCGGTGCGCCGCCCGCGGTCGTGCTGACCGCCGCGTTCAGCCACGAGCGCTTCGGCAGCGTCGACGCGGCCATCGGACGATCGATTCGACTCGAGAACGTCGCGTTCACGGTGGTCGGCGTGACGCCGCCCGAGTTCTTTGGAATGGATCCGGCGCGATCGCCCGACGTCTTCATGCCGGTACACACCGGTCCTTTACTACGAGCGCAATTCGCGCCAGGCAGCACGCAGGAGATGTATCGGGACCCGCACGACTATTGGCTGATCGTCGCCGGTCGCCTGAAGCCCGGCGTGAGCGCGGCGCGGGCTCAGGCCGTTCTTGGCCAGAAGTACGAGCAGCTCCTCGCCGCGAACACGCCACCCGAGCAGCTTCAAAACCGGCCGACACTCACCATCGATCAGGGCGTGGGCGGACTCGACGGCCTGCGGCGCCGCTACCGTGAGCCGCTGTACGTGCTGTTCGTGATGGTGATCCTCATTCTGACGATTGCCTGCGCGAACATCGCCAGCCTGCTGACGTCTCGTGCCGCGGCGCGCCGCCGTGAGATCGCCGTTCGATTGAGCATCGGCGCTGGACGGCTGATGGTGATCCGGCAGCTGCTGACCGAAAGCGTCATGCTGGCCATCATTGGTGGTGCCGTTGGAGTTGCGCTGGCGTTCTGGGGCATGCGGCTGCTGACGCAGCTGCTCGCCAACGGGCAGGAGGGCTTCACGCTGCGGGCGGAATTGAATTGGCCGGTCATGGGCTTCACCGCCGGCATCTCCGTTGTGACCGGCATCGTCTTTGGCCTCGCGCCGGCCATCCAGGCAACCCGATTCAGCATCTTTCCGGCGTTGAAAGGGACGCGCGCCACCGACGTCGAGGTGGCGCCTCGCTGGCGTTTTCGTCCCGGTCTGAGCCAGCTGCTCGTCGTGGCGCAGGTCGCATTGTCGCTCGTCCTGCTCGTTGGCGCAGCGCTCTTCGCGAGCACCGTCTCGAACCTCAGGTCAACCGAGGTCGGGTTCAACCGAGACGGACTGTTGCTCGCGACGCTGCAAACCGCTCGCGCCCGCTACTCGGATGAGGCGCTCAAGACGTTCTACGCGCAACTCAGGACGCGACTGCAGCAGATCCCTGGTGTCAACGACGTCACGTTGTCGTGGTCCGTTCTCGCAGCCGGTGGCACCTACGTGCGCCCTGTCTCGATACCCGGTACCGGCATCCGCCGTTCGGAGATCAACGTGCAGGTGACGGGCGAGTCGTTCTTCAAGACGATGCAGATTCCAATCCTCGCGGGCCGGGCGATGACCGATCAGGAAGTCGCCACGCGCCGCGCCGTCGCCGTGGTCGATCGGCGGTTCGCCGACGAATATTTTCCCGGTACCAATCCCGTGGGACGGACGATCGAGGTCGAAGGCGAGGGCGCCCTCGAGATCGTTGGCGTATCGGCGAACGCCCGGCACGACGCGCTGAAAGGCGACATTCGTCCGGTCGTGTACTTCACCTACGGCTTCGATCCGCATCCGCTGTATCAGATGGTGTACGAGCTGCGGACGATCGGCGACCCGATGACCTACAGCTCCTCCATCCGGCAGGCGGTTCGCGAGATGAATCCGGCGGTCACCGTGGCGGGTATCCGCACCCAGACGGTCAGCGTTGACCGTTCGATCAACCAGGAGATCGTGTTCGCCCGCTTGAGCAACGGGTTCGCGCTGCTGGCGCTGCTGATTACGTGCGTCGGACTGTACGGAACGGTCAGCTACCGGATGGTGCGGCGCACAGAGGAGATCGGCATCCGCATGGCGCTGGGCGCGTCGCGCGCCAGCGTCCTCCGGTTGGCGTTCGGTCACGTGCTGTTGCTGGGCGTGAGCGGTCTGGTTGTTGGTGTCCCGGCGGCGCTGGCCGCGTCACGGCTCGTCGAGCGCTTCCTGTGGGGCATCCAGCCCGGCGATCCCGCAACAATGGCGGCGATGGTGACCACGTCGCTGTTGGCCGTCTGTCTGGCGGGTTACGTTCCCGCCAACCGGGCGTCGAAAATCGATCCGATCAGGGCGCTTCGCGCGGAGTGAGAGGCCGTCTTTAGAGCGAAG
>DASRJR010000513.1:0-5637 GCA_035649395.1 Vicinamibacterales bacterium | reverse complement strand
CTATTCCGTGCGCTCGACTCTCCCGCTCTCGAAGTCTTCTTCGGTGAGCGGCAGCACGTCCTCGCTCGGTGAACGCTCGACGAGTCCAGCCGGCGGCTCGAATCCGAGCGCCTCGGCCATGTCCTCGATCTTGGGAAGATCGTTGATGTCCTTCAAGCCGAATCTGATCAGGAACTCTTTCGTCGTCGCATACAGGAACGGCCGGCCGACGACATTCTTGCGGCCGACGATCTTGATCAGGTGGCGCTCGAGCAGCGTCGACAGCACCCCAGTCGTGTTGACGCCGCGGATCTCGGTGATCTCGAGCGCGGTGATCGGCTGCTTGTACGCGATCACCGCGAGCGTCTCCAGGCCCTGCACGGTCAGCTTCTGCGTCGACCGCTCGTGGAACAGACGTCGCACCCATTCGTGCAGGTCGGGGCGCGTGACGATCTGATAGCCGCCCGCAACTTCAACCATCTGCAGGCCTGGGCGATTCTCGTACTCGGCCTTGAGCGCGTCGACCGCCGCCATCACGTCCTCTTTGGGCTCTTCGGCGAGCAGCTTGCACAGCATCCTCGGTGTGATCGGCTCCGGCGACGCGAAGATCAACGCTTCGACGACGGCTTTGACTTCGGCCGAAGGGGTAGCTGTGGCGACGGCCGATTCGATGGGTGTTTCGTCAGACATGGTCTCTCCGCCGGGTCTCAAGACCCGGCCTACACTGCGCTCTGCGGATCGTCAATGGGGTGCGGCGCATCTGCCGGGCGTGCGCGCTTGTAGACGCGGATCTCGCCGGTGGCCCCCGCCTGGAACACGCGAATCAACTTCAACCGGATCATCTCGAGGATCGCCAGGAACGTAACGATCATGAACGCCCGCGACCCGTCGCCGTCATTGAACAGATCGTCGAAGCCGCAGGCTTCGGTTTCCGACAAACGCGCCAGCACCTGACGAATGCGCTCCTCGATCGGCATCTGCTCCGGCGGCAGCACCATTTGAGGCCGCCGGCTCGCCCGCTCGAGCACGCCCCTGAACGCCGCGAGCAGGCTGAACAGATCGACCTCGAGCTCCGGCTCGTAGTCTTCTCCCGCGATGTCAGCGACGCGCGAGTCGGGCCGCATGAACTGCGCGCCACGCAGCGTCTCCCGATCGTGCAGCAAGCCGGCCGCGGCCTTGTACTTCTGATGCTCGAGCAGACGCCGCACCAGCACTTCGCGCGGATCCTCTTCGGGACCGCCATCGGTCTGCTCGGGGTCGGGCCGTGGCAGCAGCGTCTTCGACTTGACATGAATCAGCGTCGCCGCCATCACGAGGAACTCCCCCGCCACGTCGAGATTGAGGTCCTGCATCAACTCGATGTAGCCGAGATACTGCTCGGTGATCAGCGCGATCGGGATGTCGTAGATGTTCACCTCGTTCTTGCGAATGAGGTGGAGGAGCAGATCGAGCGGCCCTTCGAAGGCGTCGAGCTTGACCTGGTAGGCGTCGGGAGACGATTCGAATTCGACGTGTTCCGTCACGGGGTTCACTAGTATTTGAGCCTCACGGCGTCTCTGACGCGCTCCATGGTCGCCTGCGCGATCGTGCGTGCGTTCCGCGAGCCCTCGATGGCGACGTCGCGCACGTAGCCGGGTTTAGCCAGGACCGCGCGACGACGCTCCCGCATCGGTTCGAGCACAGCGTTGATGGCGCGCGCCAGCTTCGTCTTCACCTCAACGTCGCCAACTTTGCCTGCCCGATAGCGGGTCTTGAGGTCGTCGACCTCCGCCGTATCGGTGTTGAAAGCGTCATGGTACATGAACACCGGATTCCCCTCGACGGTCCCGGGAATATCGGCCCGAATCCGCTTCGGATCGGTGTACATCTGGCGGACCTTCTGCGTGACCGCCTCGGCATCATCGTTGAGGTCGATGGTGTTGCCGTAGCTCTTGCTCATCTTGCGGTTGT
The DNA here is from genome assembly GCA_035649395.1 of Vicinamibacterales bacterium. Classification (GTDB taxonomy): domain Bacteria; phylum Acidobacteriota; class Vicinamibacteria; order Vicinamibacterales; family UBA2999; genus Gp6-AA40. The sequence goes on along the minus strand of DASRJR010000513.1, from coordinate 3,708 downwards.
CGAGTCCGACCAGCCGCGGCACCGACGTCAACAGCGGCTGAGGCTCGACGAGCACCTCGCCGTAGAACTGGTTGAAGCGGCGCACCGCCTCGCGCGACAGCTCGAGATGCGCCACCTGGTCATCGCCAACAGGCACGAAGCGCCCGTCGTACATCGCGATATCAGCCGTCTGCAGGAGTGGGTAGCTCAGGAAGCCGATGTTGGACAAATCCTTGTCGGTGATCTGCTCGCGCTGTTCTTTGTAGGTCGGCACGCGCTCCAGCCAGGGCACCGGAACCACCATCGACAGCAGCAGCGACAGCTCGGCATGCTCGGGGACGAGCGACTGAATGAAGATCGTGCTTCGCTCGGGATCGACGCCGGCGGCGATCCAGTCCGCGACGTTGTCGAGCGCGTTGCCGACCAGCCCTTGGGTGTTGGCGTATTCGCTGGTGAGCGCATGCCAATCGGCGACGAAGTAGAGACAGTCGTACTGGTCCTGCAGCGCCGCCCAGTTCCTGAGCGCACCGACAAGATGCCCGATGTGAAGACGGCCGGTCGGCCGCATTCCCGAAACGACGCGTGCCTTTGTCATCAGATGAGTAGTGAGACGAGGGCGCTCGAGATCGGTTCGATGAACAGCCACAGATACCCGGTCGCCGCGAGGCCGACGACGATCAGAAATCCGTAAGGTCGTATCTGCTCGAACGGTTCGGCGAGATGCCGCGGCAGCAGCCCTAAGAGCACGTTGCCACCGTCGAGCGGTGGCACCGGGACCATATTGAAGACGGCAAGGACCACGTTCAGCTGGATCGCGGCGAACAGCACGTTGACGCCTCGGCCGCTGGTCTCGAATGGCGAGCCAAACGTGAAGGCCTGCAGCGCGATCGCCACGATCACGGCGATGAGAAGATTACTCGCCGGCCCGGCGGCGGCAATCAACATGAACTTCTGCCTCCAGTCGCGTCCCAGATTCGCGGGGTTGACCGGGACCGGTTTCGCCCAGCCGAGGATAAGTCCAGCGCTCATCATCCCTACGAGCGGCAGCAGTATCGTGCCAATCGGATCAATGTGGACGGCAGGATTCAACGAGAGCCGTCCCAGTCGCCGCGCCGTGGGGTCCCCCAGGCGGTTCGCCGACCAGGCGTGCGCCGCCTCGTGAACGGTCAATGAAATCACGAGGATGACGAACTGAATGAGGAGTCCGAGGTAGTCGAGTCGCCGCAACAGCGCCAGCGTACCACAGCGCTGGTTATTCCGCCGTCTGCTCCTGTATCGACCGCAGGAACCGCACGAGCGCCTCGATTCGTGCCTTGACGGTTGCCTCGCTCCCGTCCTTCGATGCGCGCATGAATGTCGTGCCCCACACCGGCATCTCGCGATCGAGATGCGATGGGATATCACGTCCATCGATGATTCGTGTCAGCCGCTCGCTCGGAAACACGCCGCCGTTGCGCCGCGCGTACTTCGTCAAGTCAGGCGGCGCGTGACGGCCGAGGCGCGCTTCCGCGCCGCCGTGCCCGCTTGGGCCGTGGCAGCTCGCGCAGTTGGCACGGTACAACTCGGCGCCATTGTCCTTCGCCTGCAACGAGGCGATATGAGTGACGATCCCGGCGATGCGAACCTGTGCGCGCCGCTCCGATCGATCGAGCGCGCGGAAGGCCGGACCCCAGACCGGCATCTCGCTATCGCCGTGCGCCGCGATCTGGCGGCCCGTGCCGGTGACGAACGCCCGCACTCGCGCGGTCGGGAACGAGCCGCCGTTGCGCTCGGCCAGCGTGGTCAGATCCGTCGGCGGCACGCGCAGCGCCAACGCCACGGGGCCGTCGCCGGTGCCGGTGACCCCGTGGCATGGGGCACAGTAGAAGCGATACGAGTCGGTGCCGCCGAGCGAGTCGATTGCCACCGGCCGGGACTCGAGCCGCGCACCCTGCCCAGGCGCCTTGCCGCTCGCGCCGGCCGATGCGACCGCGACGATGAAGATGAACCAGGACAGCTGGACGACCATGGACGTCACGGCACGGGGTGTCACGACCCGCCTCCTTCCACCCCGTCGTCGCGACGGGTGATGGCCGGACCACTGCGGGATTTTTCGCGCGACTGCGGACATCTTCCGACCCTCCCCATGGTTTTCGGCCGTTGCCGTCCAATCCAGCAACGTTTGGGCCGATTTCCCGGGTGGTCGTCGGCACGGCGCAGGCACGTCGCTTGCTCAAATCACGGGCATGCCGTCCACAGCTCACGTCATGCCTCGCATTCACCAGTCGCTCCCGGCGTCCTCGTTCGACTCGTCGATCCGAGCGAGCGCGCAGGCCACGCATCTGCTTACCGCCTTAACGACACCGGTCATCTTTGCGCTGGCGATCCCGCTCGCGCTGCTCGACCTGTTCGTGACGGCCTATCAGAGGGTGTGCTTCCCGGTCTACGGCATCGAGCGCGTGCGGCGCGCCCGCTACTTCACGCTCGATCGGCATCGGCTGCCCTATCTGAGCGCGCTCGAGAAGGTGAACTGCACCTACTGCTCGTACGCGAACGGCGTCCTCGCCTACGCGCGCGAGGTGACGGCCAGGACGGAGAGCTATTGGTGCCCGATCAAACACGCCCGTCCGGTGCGTGACCCTCATGGGCGCTACCACACGTTCGCGGAGTACGGCGACGGCGCAGGCTATCGTCGCCAGGGGAGAGCGCTGCGTCGAAGGCTGTCGGGGAGGCGGTCATGCGACTGATCCTGTCGTTCCTGCTGTTGGCGCACGGTGTCGCCCATCTGCCGGGATTTCTCGTGGCGTGGAACCTTGCCTCGTTCCCTGATCTGCCCTATCGCACGACGGTCTTCGGCACCGTCGACGTCGGCATTCCTGGTGCCCGCCTGCTCGGGGTGGGCTGGCTGCTGTCCGCGGTCGTGTTCATCGCGTTGGCCGCGACCGTCGCGTTGAGGAGCGACGTGCCGCTCGTGGTGCTGCCGCTGGCCCTTGGGTTTTCGGCGGTGCTTTGCGTGGCTGCATGGCCGGAAGCACGATTCGGTTTCGTCGCCAACTCGCTCATCGCCGCGATGATGGTGGCCGGCGAGCGCTACGGCTTCGTCTAGGAATCCCTGATTCCTTCAGAATCGGTACAAAGCCCGCACGTACGTCGTGTGCCCCGTGTATGGCCGGTTGCCGTAACCGAGCATCAGCGCGCCCAACCAATCGAGCCGGGGCTCACCGGTCGCCGGCGCGAATCCCCCCGGACCGTTCGTATCGATCGTGTTGAAGTCGGTGACGTCGAGCTTGTCGAAGTAGTAGCCGACGCCGATGCCCGCGCGAGTGGTGATGAAGTACGTCACGTCAGCGGTCAGCTGGTGCCACGTGTTGTCGACGGCAGGCAGTGGAATGAACTGACCGAGCGCCGACAACGACGCGACGCGAGGTCCGCCGTGTACGAACGAGTTGTGCGAGTCGCTGTACTCATAGCCGAATCGGATGTCGGTGTTGCGGAGCGCTCGCATCAGATCCAGATAGACGTTCGCCGTGTTGATCGAATCGTCGTTGTCGAGCGTCCAGTCGCGGGCGGGATCGGTCCACGTCGGGTCCGGCGGCGGGTTAGCGTTGCGTGACAGCTGGAACGAACCGTAACTGTCGCGCCCGTAGCTGGCGCCAAACGAGACCACGTTGCTCGGGTGCGCGTCAACGCCGAAGGTGACACTGCGGTTCGTCGACTCGTGCAGGCCGAACAGCTCGCCGGGCCGGCTGA
>DASRJR010000512.1:0-3914 GCA_035649395.1 Vicinamibacterales bacterium | reverse complement strand
GAGGTGGCGCTGGAGCTGCTCGCGCGAACTGCGTCGCCCGCACCCCAGGCATAACACGGTATCGATGCGTCCGTGGAGATCGATGACCTGCTCGCTGCCAGCCGCCTGGTGCAGCCCGTCGACGTTCTGCGTGACGAGCTGGGCGATGCGGCCGCGGCGCTCGAGGCGTGACAGTGAGTAATGGGCCTCGTTCGGCCGTGCACACCTGAGGCGGCGGAAGCCGGCGAGACTCCTGGCCCAGTAGCGCTTGCGCGCGCGCTCGTTGGCCAGGAAGTCCTGAAACATGATTGGCGGCCGGCGCTTCCACTCGCCGGCAGCATTGCGGTAATCAGGAATACCTGAGTCGGTGCTGCAGCCGGCACCGGTCAGCACGAACAGCCTGGAATGCCGGTCGACGAAATCGACCAACCCGCTTCGCGCCGACCCTGAAGCCTCGAGCCCCGGGATTCTGCTATCTTCGCTGCCGGGCTCGCCGGCGTCTTCACCGATGGCTGACATGCGACCGGAACGTATTGGACCCTATCAGATCGAAGCCCTTCTCGGCGAGGGCGGCATGGGTACGGTCTATCGCGCCCTCGACACGCGGCTGAATCGGCAGGTCGCGATCAAGTTCCTCGCCGGCGACCGAGCCGACGCCGCCGCGCTGAAGCGCTTTCAGCGTGAAGCCCAGTTGGCGTCGTCGCTCAATCACCCGCACATTCTCACGGTTCATGACGCCGGTGAATTCGAGGACCGGCAGTATCTCGTCACCGAGCTCGTCGACGGTGGGACGCTTCGTGACTGGGCGCGCGCGGCGCGGCGGACCTGGCTCGAGATCGTGGAGCTGCTCACCGGTGTCGCCGATGCGCTCGCCGCTGCGCACGCAGCGGGCATGCTCCATCGCGATATCAAGCCCGAGAACATCCTGATCACGCGAACGGGGTACGCCAAGCTGGCCGATTTCGGCTTGGCAAAGCTCGCTGACCCTTCCGACACACACGACACGCGCACGGTCACCGCCCCGGCCACCAGGCCGGGCGTCGTCGTCGGGACCATCGCATACATGTCGCCGGAACAGGCGTCGGGCGCACCGCTGGATGCGCGCAGCGACGTGTTCTCGTTCGGCATCGTGCTCCACGAAACGCTCGCGGGCGAGAGGCCATTCACGGGGACGAACGATCTCGAAGTCCTGCAGCGGATCATCCATGGCAGGCCGCGGCCGGTGCCGCGCGATGTGCCGGCGGCGCTGCGTGCCGTGGTGGATAAAGCGCTCGAAAAGACTCCCGACGACCGTTACCAGTCGATGAAAGAGCTGGTGGTCGATCTTCGGCGCTTTGCGCGTCAGAGCGGGGAAGCCGCCGCGGAGGTCGCTCAGCCCGCGAGCAGGTGGAGTCGCACCGCGGTAGTGGTAGGCGTGGTCGTGACGCTCGTGGCCGCGGCGGCCATCTGGGCCTTGACATCACCGCGCGGTCAACCTGCATCCCGTTCCGAGTGGACTCAGCTGACGAACTTCCCGGACTCGGTCAGCCAGCCCGCGTTGTCTCCGGACGGTCGGATGCTGACGTTTCTTCGCGCTCCGGGCTCCTTCCGGACACCAGGGCAGGTCTATGTGAAGTTGCTGCCGGAAGGCGAGCCGCAGCAGTTGACCAACAACGATCTCGCCAAGATGAGCCCGATGTTCACGCCAGACGGATCACGGATCGCCTATACAAGCGATCCGTGGGACACCTGGATCGTTCCTGTGCTCGGGGGCCAGCCGAGGCTCTGGCTGCCGAATGCGTCCGGGCTCGCCTGGCTCGATAAGAAAACGATTGTGTTTTCCGAAGTCATCGATCGGCTCGAAGGCAATCACATGAAGATCGTGGCCGCCGAAGAGAGCCGTGCCCGGGAGCGTGACGTCTATGTGCCGCAGCCCAAAGGCGCGATGGCGCATCGCTCGTTCCCATCCCCCGACGGCAAATGGGTCATCCTCGCGGAGATGACCGACAGGGGCGTGTGGCTTCCCTGCCGGGTCGTTCCTACTGATGGCAGCTCGCGGGGGAGGGCCGTCGGTCCCACAACTGGTGCGTGCTGGTTCGGCGCGTGGTCGCCCGATGGCCGTTGGATGTATGTCAACTCGAACACCGGAGGAGCGTTTCACATCTGGCGGCAACGCCTCACCGACGGCGCCGCGGCGGAACAGATCACCTCCGGCCCGACGAGCGAGGAGGGGATCGCGATCGCGCCCGACGGCCGCTCGCTCGTCACCGCTGTCGGCTTGCATCAGAAAGCGGTGTGGCTCCGCGATGCCAGCGGCGAGCGCCAGATCTCGATCGAGGGCCTCGCGTCTCAGCCGATCTTCAGCCCCGACGGCAAAACGCTGTTCTACGTCGTGGAGAACGCGGGCGAATTCGAGCTCTGGACTGCCGATGTCGCGTCTGGCCGGACGGAGCCGTTGCTGCCGCGCTTTCCGCTCGGTGACGGTGGGATCTCGCGGCTCTATGACGTCTCTCCCGACGGGCGTCACGTCGTGGTTTACGCGATCGACGCTGACGGCAAGTCGCGATTGTGGCTCGCGCCCGTCAATCGACGCACGGCTCCGCAGCCGATCCCGAACATCGAAGGCGACGGCCCGTTGTTCTCGCCGACCGGTGAGATCTACTTTCGCGCACGGGAAGGCACCTACGGATACGCCTACCGCGTGCGGCCGGACGGTAGCGGACTGAGCAAGGTGAGCGACTATCCGGTCATCATGACTCAGAGCATGTCTCCGGACGGGAAGTGGCTGATCGTCTATGCACGCTACACGCGGCCCGGCGAAGAGCCGGTTGGAGCGACGATGGCAGTGCCGGTTGGCGGAGGGACGGGCCTCCGCCTCTTCGGCCCTACCAATGGGAATGCGGTGAAGTGGTCGCGGGACCGCCAGCAGCTGTTCGTATCGATTGCTCCGAACTCTTACAGCGGTGGAGTCGGAGAGACGTTCGTCGTCCCGTTGACGGCAAGGGCGATGTTGCCCGAGCTCCCGCCGCACGGGTTCGCCGCGGACTCGGACATCTCGAAGCTTCGAGGTGTCCGTGTGATCGATTCGCCGGACGCTACGCCCGGGCTCTCAACGGATGTGTACGCCTTCTCTCGTGAGCGGATTCAGCGCAACCTGTATCGCATCCCGCTGCCGTGAGCAGACGGCACACCTCTCTGCACCGCGCCATCTGTCTTTGTAACCTTGTCGCTGACGCCGAGTAATCCACGATGTGAGACCGATCACGTGCGTGGCAGTGGCAGGATTGGCGTGGGCGACGATCGGCCATGCCGAGGCGCAGGACACCGCGGCAGCGTCAGCGTCGCCTTCGACGATCGAAGGCAGCCAGCGTTACACGCTGACGTCGGCGAAGACACAGCGTCGCTATCTCGTCGATGTCCTTCCGATTGACTCGATCGTGAAGCCGGTGCCGGCCGACTATCGCCGGCCGGTCATCTACGTGCTCGATGGCAACAGCCTGTTTCCGCTCGTCTCGCACGTCGCCAAGGCGATCGGCCTCTTCAGTTCTCAGGTGCCAGGCGTCCTCGTCGTATCGATTGGGTACCCGCGCGACGCGACGCTCAGCTACGCCGAGAACGTGAAGACGCAGCTCGCCTGGAGAACGCGAGACCTTTCGCCGCCCGTCACTGCCGGCACACAGCCCGAGGGCACCGGCGGCGCCGCAGATTTCCTCGGGTTCATCACACAGGAGCTGAAGCCGTTCATCGCGTCGCGCTACGCAGTCGACCCGGAGGAGCAGACGTTGGCTGGCCATTCCCTGGCAGGGCTGTTCGCGGTGTACACGATGTTCAGTGACGCGCGCGCCTTCTCCCGGTACGTCGCCATCAGTCCCTCGCTGTTCTGGGACGATCACGCGATGAACAGACGAGCCATGGAGTTCGGCAAACGACGCGATCTCGCGTCGACCCGGTTGTTC
>DASRJR010000511.1:0-2820 GCA_035649395.1 Vicinamibacterales bacterium | reverse complement strand
CACGCGCGATGGACGGCACTGCGACGCGCCTGCTGGCAGGGTTCGGTGCGCTTACGGTCGTGGGATTCGCGACGCCAATGCTGCCGGTGCTATTCGCGCGTGCCCCGGTCGTCTTTCGAATCCCGCCCTTGGTGTACCTCGGCGCGAGTCTTCTCGTGCTTGTTTGGCTGGTTCGTGGGCGCGCCGTCTCGCTGGACAGTCGTCCGGGAGAGCGCTCTGGCGGTCGTCACGCCCCCTAAGCACATGCGGCGAGAGTAGGTCCCGTGTAACGCCGTAGCGGCTACTAATGCGATTCCGGAAGTTAGCGAGTGCCGCCGCGGTGGCGCCATTCTAACGGGCTTCAGCCCGGGATCAGTCGTGCCTCGCGTTCACGCATCGACCAGCAGTCGCCTCGCCTCCTCGGTGCGGCGCAGCTCCCGGCCGATCCCGGCCAATCGCTCTCGCGCCTGATTCGCAGGGAGCTGTCCGATCATTTCCCGGGCCGTCACCGCGGCGCGTTCCTCGTGCAGCCACGTCTGATTCGCTTCGAGCAGCTGGCGACCAATGACTCGCCAGCTCGCGACCTCCGCCTTGCAGCTTCGAACCGCCACGGCAGCCGACTCGAGAGCGGCCTCGTACTCGCATGACAGCGCGGAGTAGACCGTCTCACTGAGACCCGCTCGTGGACGGATCGCCTCCAGCTTCTGCAGATAGCCCTGATACTCGTCGACCTGCTGGCTCGCTCGCGTCAGCCGCTTGCGAAGACGGGGAATGACGATGGCCACGGTGATTCGCTGCCCCAGAATTTCCGCCTGGCGGCCCTGTATGTCCCCGAGCGTGATCTGGATCTGGGTCGCCTGCAATTCGAGCAAGTCCTCGAGCTCGAACATGCAGGTCGACATCTGCTCCACGTCTTGGTGGAGCTGGCTGATACGGTGGCGCAGATCGGAGACCGGGCCGAGCAGCGATCGCAGGATTTCGCCGTGTTCGTCGACCACGTGTTCCTTCACCTTGTCGACAGCCCCTTTGAGCTTGCTGCCCCATCCTTGCTTCTCGTCGGACAGCTCGTCTTTTGGCGCCGGCTCGCTCTTCGATGCGAGTAGGGCTTCGACGACGCCGCTCAACTGGGGTAACCGGGTCATCATCGGTCGCCACAACTTCGTCTGCAGCTGCGTGTCCTCGATGATGCGTTTGTCTTTGCGAAGCTGCTCGGGATCGAGTGCCGCTCCTTCATGACGTTCGGCTGCCGCCGCGATCTGATTCAGGTTGTCGAGGTAGCGATCGAAGCATGTTTGGGCCGAGCTCACGAACTCTGCCCACTGTTTCAACGAGACGCCTGTTTTGGCGTCGACGTATTTGCTCGCGCTCGCGACGATGGCCTTCATGGCCATCGGCACGGCGCCGAAGCTGGATCGATCCGAGAGCGCATCCACACCCAGGGCGCTCATCACGTCCGACACCTTTCGGCACGTTTCCACGATGGAGCGTCCCGCGGCCGCAACGTCCTCGGCCGCGTCCTTGAGGGCATCGCAACCGGCGATGATCGTGTTCACGGACGGCGCCAACCTTCCGTCGATCGTCGAAGTGGCAGTCATATATTCCTCCGCGCTTCGATCAATTCAACGCTCGACGGTTCGCCACCGAACGTGAATGAAGCGCGGTGGAATGAAGGCTGTGAAGAAGTGTGAGGCGGGGCGAAGTGAATGACGGCGCGATCCAATGTGGATCGCGCCCTTGCGTGTCTCCGCCAGCTCAGCGTCTGGCAGAGCGGTCGGTTCTGTCGAGCTCGGCGTACATCTGTTCGGCGAGCTTCAGGCGGGCTCGCACCGCCGGCAATGTTGTCACTGCCCATTGGTTCACTTTGACGGCCAGGGCAGGATCGGTCGGCCTCGCGTTCTCGTTCATCTGTTCAGCGAGCATCCGCTCGATGTCGCGGTGCTCGTTGACGATCGCTCTGAGGTATTCACGGTCGAACTGGTCGTTCTTGACCATCGACAGCCGCTGCTTCAGTTGCCGCTGCTGGTCGTTGATCTGCGTCGGCCATTTGATTCCGGCGCCGTACGCGGCCTCGGCGAGGCCCTTCTGCGTGTTGACGTGGTCTTCGATCAACACCTGTGCGAACTTCTTGATGTCGGCACGCTGCGCTTTCATCGTCGCGACATGTCCGAGCTGAATCTCGGCCATGTTCGATAACGCGGCCTGCACGACGAAGAGATGTGTGTCCATCGGCGGCGCCGCCGGCTGCGTGCGCCGAGTGTCGACTGGCGCCGAAGGCGCCGCCGGCCGCTTCGGCGTGGACCTGGAGGGCGTACTTTGCGCGTAGGCGCTGCCGAACCCAACAGCGATCGTGAGAATGGTCGCGCACGCGAGTCTTGCTGTCATGTGTTACTCCTCGGTCCCAGATGGACCTGGCTCCCGTCGTCCAAAGGGCGGGCAATTGCAAGGTGCGGTCCCGTGAAGGCTGATGGTTGGATTGGGGAGTGGATGCGTGCCGTTTCCTGGATATGCACGTCACGGTGCCGCCCCGGTCACATCAACGATTGACGATTACGTCAGCGCTCTATCGGAAAGCGCTGCCGTCAATGGCGTGCACGCGGCCGAATTGCGCGGCGTAACGTCGATCAACTTGTGAGTGAGATTCTCGCCCTCGATCACGTGCAACTGGCCATGCCCGCCGGGCAGGAGGCGCAGGCGCGGGCGTTCTACCGCGATGTTCTGGGTCTTGCCGAGGAACCCAAACCAGCGAACCTGGCGGTACGCGGCGGTGTCTGGTTCCGCGCGGGCACGCTGCGGCTGCATCTCGGGGTCGATCCCGATTTCCGGCCCGCCAGGAAAGCGCAC
>DASRJR010000510.1:0-3098 GCA_035649395.1 Vicinamibacterales bacterium | reverse complement strand
GCCGCGGGAGGCGGCTCATGGGACCGTGGCGTCACCAGGGCCGCGACCACGGCCGTCAGCGCGACCACCACTGCCCAGGCCGCTCGTTCACGGGCGCGTGAAGTCTTCGGCGATGCGCTGTCGGTCTGCGGTCGCCAGTCCTCCGCGTCGTCGAGCGCGATCCGTACGTCGCCGATGTCTCGCCAGCGGTCCTTCGGGTCCTTTTCGAGACAACGCTCGAGCACGTGCCGCAAGGGCGGCGGCGTTGCCACCGGCAGCGCGGTCCAGTCGGGCGAACGCCCGAGGACCGATGCGAGCGTGTCTGAAATCGTCGCGCCGGAGAACGCCCTGCGACCGGTGATCATCTCGAACAGGACGCAGCCGAACGCCCAGATGTCTGTGCACTTCTCGATCGCCTGACCGCGCGCTTGTTCGGGACTCATGTACGCTGGCGTCCCGAGGATCACGCCAAGGCCGGTCATCAGCGCCGGTGAGGTGATGGTCGGCGATTCGGTTGCCGCAGCGGTCCCGGCGCCGGTGGGAGCGAGCGCCTTGGCGAGCCCGAAGTCGAGGACCTTCACGGTGCCGTCAGGCCGTATCTTGATGTTCGCGGGCTTCAAATCACGATGAATGATGCCCTGTCGGTGAGCGGCCTCTAGTGCACCGGCGATCTGACGCGCGATGGGGAACGCTTCATTGATCCGGATGGGACCCCGCGCGATCCGATCCGCGAGCGTGGGTCCGTCCACGAACTCCAGCACGAGCGCGTGTACGCCGTCGGACTGTTCGAGGCCGTGAATATGCGCGATGTGCGCATGATTGAGGGCGGCGAGTGTCTTCGCTTCGTGCTCGAACCGTGCGAGCCGTTCGGGGTCGCTCGCGAACGGCTCCGGTAGAACCTTCAGCGCGACATCCCGATTCAGCTTCACGTCGCGGGCGCGATACACCTCGCCCATGCCGCCAGCGCCGATTTTGCCGGTGATTTCGTAGGGGCCGCGGCGCGTGCCAGGAGCGAGGGCCATTGCGGAGCGATTCTACGCGATTGGTCCCCCGTCACGCCGTCGCATCCAGCGCCTCATCGATGATCGGCGTGCGGGGCTGCCCCACATGAAAAAAGAAGACTAAACCCATAATCTGTTCCGAGCACGCGGAACTATGCTTGAGACCCCAAACAGGAAGGCTGGTGGTCGATGGCTCTGATTGGTCGCATCGCCGTCGTCGTTCTCGCCGCGCTCGCGTTCTTTCCCCTCGACGCTGACGCCCAGGGACTCACGGGCGCGCTCGTCGGTACCGTCAAAGACGCCGACGGCGGCGTCATGCCCGGCGCGCTGGTTCGCGTCACGTCGCCTGCGCTCATTGGCGGCGCGCGCCAGACGATTTCGAGCGACCGGGGTCAGTGGCGCCTTCAGATCCTGCCGCCGGGCGACTACGTCCTGACGATCGACCTGTCGCCGAAGTTCGCTGTCTACCAGCGAAGCGGCATCCACATCGGGGCCGGAGAGACGGTCGAGCTGACGGCCGTGCTCCAGGTGGCTGGCATTGTCGAATCGGTCACCGTGCAGGCGAATCCGGACATGAATCCACGCACCAGCGGCATGGAAAGCCGATTCGGCCGCGACTTCATCCGCCTCGTGCCGACACGCCGGTACAGCATGTTCAGCTTGATCAACAACACACCCGGCGTTTCGCCCACCTCACCGGCGAGTGGCGCGATCAACACGGTGTCGGTGTTCGGATCGGCTGTGAACGAGAATACGTTTCTCATCGACGGCACCAATTTCACCTGTCCCTGCCAGGGTGTGTCGCGCGCCGAGCCGATCATGGACGTCATCCAGGAACTGCACGTGCAGTCCATGGGCGCGTCGGTCGAGTTCGGCAACCTGCAGGGTGGCGTGTTCAACGTCGTTACGAAGCAGGGGGGCGCTCGCTTCGCCGGCGAGGCGTCGTACTACGCTCAGACTGCCGGTCTGACGGCGCAGCCGATCGTGTTGCCGGTCAGAGCCGGCACACAACCCGCCAGCGGATACGAGCGAGTCAGATATCGTGATCTGACGACCAGCGTCGGCGGCCCAGTCAAGCGCGACCGGCTCTGGTTCTTCGGCGCGTATCAGTACCTTCGCGACTACGACAGCCAGCCCGGCGCGGACCCGGCGTTTCCGCGAAGCTACGAGCAGAACAAGGTCTTCGGAAAGCTCAATTGGCGTTTGACGCCGTCGCTGCAGATGATGCAGAGCTTTCACCAGGAAAAGTGGGTCAACCCGACACCGGCGACGCTCTCCGCCCCGTTCGAGACCACGCAACGCGTGCATGCGTCGGTTCCCAACATGACGTTCGCACACGTCACGCATGTGCTGTCGGACCGCACGGTCTGGGAGGCGCGCGTCGGCCGCTTCCTGCTGCGCCAGGACGCCGATCCCAGTTCAGGCGACCGGACGACGCCGTCCCGCACCGATCAGTTGACCGGCATCTCGGCTGGCAACGCCGCGCAAATCACGACGCTCCATCTCGATCGCGTGACCGCGAAAGCCGTGCTCCACCGCTACCAGCCCGACTGGCTCGGCGTCGACCATGAGCTCAAGGCCGGAGTACAGATCGAACGCGGCGAGCACCGCCTGCTGACGGTCCTTCCAGGCGGCGTGCGATACGTCGACAACAATGGCTCGCCATTCCAGGCCGTCTTCCGCACGCCGTCGATCGTAGGCGGCCTATTCGTGACGCCTGCGGTGTTTGCCGCCGACACGTTCAGCCTCGGCGAGCGAATCACCGTCGACGCCGGCGTCCGGTTCGATCACAGTCGCGCGATCAACCCGGATCTTCCCGTGGTCAGCCCCGACGGACGAGAGACGGACGACGTCAACGCCGGGGCGGGGACGCTCTACACGCTGAACGTCGTGTCGCCGCGACTGGGCGTCATCGCCAGGCTCGATCGCAGTGGCCGCACGGTGGTGCGTGCCAGCTACGGGCGTTTCAATCAAGGGGTGCTGACCGGAGAGCTCGATTCGATCTCGCAAGGCGCCACTCCGACGACGACGATGGCGTACGAGGCGGCAACGGGCGGGTACACCCGGCTCGTCTCGGTCGTCGATCCGAGGATCAACATCGCGCTCGATCCACACACG
>DASRJR010000509.1:0-3100 GCA_035649395.1 Vicinamibacterales bacterium | reverse complement strand
CGTCACCAGGTCACACTCCGCCATCACGATCTCGAGCGGGTTGCCGGCTGGCGGCTGCGGACCTGCATCGGCACCACGGCCAGGTCCCGGACCGCCCTGTCGCGGCGGGCCGCCGAAACGCGACTTGAAGTACTCGTAGTCACTGAGTTTAGCCTCGCGGCCGCCCTTGATGAACGCCGGATTGTGCTGCTTGTAGCTCGTATCTGCCAGCGACACGCGGTCCGCATTAGGAGCGAAGAACGCCATCGCGACTTTCTTGTTGGCGTCGAGCTGCGCCGGCGTCGCCGAGCAGCCGGCTTGGGGGGCCTGCACCTGTCCCTGAGCGAACAAGGGTCCCGCCGAGAGGACCACGCCCATAACCATGCTCGCAGTGATCGTCGATGTCCGCATCACAGTCTCCCTCATGAAACGTCCCTCCCTGATCGCCTACAGTGTAGGCCGCTTTTCTTGAAAGAGACGGGCAGCACCCTGATGGCCTTGAGGACGGCCACCAAGGACGAGGGCTCCGACGATCAGCGAAGGCGATCGATCAGCCAGTACGTTCCAGCCATCGTAACCGCGAGCGAACACACGCGAACCATGCGCGTGTGCAAGACCGGACGCGTTCGCGTCAACCACACCACTGGCAGCAGTAACGCGGCCACCATCACTTGACCAGCCTCGACACCGAGGTTGAACGAGACCAGCGCCGTCGCGATCGCCGATGTCGACGAGCCGAGGCCAAGTTCCATCAACGCGCCGGCAAACCCGAACCCGTGAATCAAACCGAAGCCGAACACGAGCAGCCATCGTGCGCCGAGGCGTTTCGTCGGCGATCGGTCCACGGGGATCCGCCGTGCTTCAGCGAGCAGTATGTCCACGCCCACCCACGCGATCGAGAGCGCGATGAGCGGTTCGACGACCGCCGATGGGGCGCGAACACCACCGATCACGACGAGGGCCAGCGAGATCGAGTGCGCCACCGTGAAGGCCGTCAGTGTGATCAGCAGCTGACGGACCCGGCGAGCGGTCAGAATCAATCCAGCGAGAAAGACCAGATGGTCGTATCCCGTCAGAATGTGATGCACGCCGAGCTCGAGATAATGCCCGGCGATCTGAAGCGTCGAAGGTGTGACCGCGTCGACGTCGACGGCGATCGGCGGAGAGTGCTCATCGAGCAGACGCTCGAGCACCGGCCGGTCGTTGGCATGGACGACGAGCAGCTGCCGATGCCCGCGCGCCAGACGATTGGCAACCGTCGACGTGATCTCGATGCGATGCCGCTGGCGACCGGTTGGGATCGCGAACGACTGATCGATGCGGGACCCGCCTTGGTCGACAGCGATGTCGTCGATGCGACTCGGCGTGTCGTTGCCGTCGACCGAGATACGCACGGCATCGCGCGCCAGCTCGATCAACGCCGCTCGTCTCTCACGCTCAGCCGCAGCCAGCGCAACGTCGGCTGCCGACAGCGAGAGCGACGTGACGATGGCGTGGTCGGTGACACGGACGTCGAGTGAGCTGAGCCCGGGATCGTGGGCCTGCACGACCGCGCCCGCGATGACGATCCACCCAACGATGAGGATGTGTGGACCCGGCGCTGGCCGGGTCCACGTGCGAAGAAGCATCGTCGTCCTAGTGCGTGTGTGTGCGGCCGTTGAGGGGGGTGGCCGCATACGGAAACACCTTGT
The DNA here is from genome assembly GCA_035649395.1 of Vicinamibacterales bacterium. GTDB lineage: Bacteria > Acidobacteriota > Vicinamibacteria > Vicinamibacterales > UBA2999 > Gp6-AA40. The sequence continues at coordinate 1,430 of DASRJR010000509.1, read as the reverse complement.
TGTAGGCGATGTCGTTCCGGTCGACGTTATCGCCCGCAGGCACGATGATCGGCGGGCTCACGCGCAAATCGCTGATCAGCGCCGTCACGGCGATATCGACCACGTCGTCGCCGAAGCGGCGTCCGTTCGGCCAGCCGCCTGGCACCGTGCCGTTGCCGAACCCGGATTGGACCGTGCTCGTCAGCGTATCGCCGCCGAAGATGCCCAGACGGGAGAAGCCGGCGTCATCGGGATTGGTCGGGTGCGATGCACCACCGCCCGCGAGCCGAGCCGGCCCCGTCGACAGATCGACCTTGATCAGATCCGGGATGAAGATGCCGGCGATGTCGGTCCGGTTCGTCGTCGGCGCGACGTTCGACCCGAGGACCAGTGCGTTGATCAGTGCCGCGAGCTCCGGTGTGACGGCGTACTTTCGGAACAGCTTGCCGTCGACTTCCGGAGACGTACGGCTGTAGAGGTCCTTGTCCTTGATTGCCACGAGGCCTTCGTTGAAGAGCGGATTGCCCTGCCGCGCGACCTGCACGAAATCGCCGAGCGGCGCGTTGCCGGTGGGCGCCAGGATGTTCACACGGCGACGGCTCGTCGTCGCGTAGACCCCGACGATCTGCCGGTCGCCGCCGAGCTCGTCGATCGGGATGTTGAGCACCATCGTGTGAACGTTGAAGCCGCCCTGCGAGTCTTTAGCCTGGCCGGGCCCGCGCAGTTTCAGCAAATCGAAGATTGCCTGAATGTCGGCGTAGAACCCGTCGTCGCGCTGACCGGCGAAGGCGAAGTAGCCGTCGCGCAGTTCGGCGATCGATTGCGCGGTGTAAACGTCCAGATCGACGTCGTTCGCGACGCCATCGCGTGCCGGCTGCTCGCCGTCATTGTTGCGGTTGTAACGCGGCGTGGCGTTGCCCTGATTGTTGGGCGGAACAATGCCGCGCCCGAGCTGCACCGTCTCTCCGGTTCGCCAGTCGACCTTGGTCACGGTGTAGCGCTGGATCAGATTCTGCGCCTCGTCCCCGACGTCGCTGATGACGCCGAGATACGACTGCAGGATGGTGTTGCGGTTGCGATACGTCGTGTCGAAGGCGAACTGATAGGCCACGGTGGTTCGGCCTTTCGCGACGTCGTTGCCCGTCGCGACACGGATCTCGTACAGGACGTCGTCGTCGAAGTTGTACTTGTTCGGACCGATGCCTGGCTCCTCATGCGGATAGACCGCCAGGGCGGTGCTCAGATACTTGCGCCCGAACTTCTGCGACACGAACGCGTAGACGTCGGTCGTGTTGGCGGCGTCGTCCAGGGTGATGAGCGGCGCATCCATGTGGCTCGATGCGCGTGCCGGCGCCGGCAGCAGCAGAAGTCCCACTGCCGCTGTCAGCGTCAGCGCGCGTGACAGTGTCGTGATCTGCGATTTCATGTGCGTGACCTCATGCGCGGGGTGG
>DASRJR010000508.1:0-17832 GCA_035649395.1 Vicinamibacterales bacterium | reverse complement strand
TCCGACAGCGCTGGGGTGGCCATCAACAGCTCGCCGATCGAGTTAGTGGCGATGTGTTCGAAGGTGCGGCCTGCGCGAACGACGAGCATGTCGCCGTCCTCGTTCGACAGATAGATCTTCCCGTCTGCCGCGATCGGTGACGCGCTGAAGCCGCTGCCGACGAGTGGCAGCCGCTGCCGGTAGACTTCCGCGCCCGTTTTCAACTCGTACGCGTCGAGGACGCCGTTGTTCGCGAGGACGTAGAGCACACCGTTGTACGCGAGCGGTGTCGGCATGTACGAGCCGCGCCCGGTCCAGCTCCAGGCGATGGCGCCGCTGCTCGTCTGGCGGGATCGCAGTGTCAGATCGCCGCGTGAGCCGGGACGCACGGCGAAGATCGGCCGTTCGGGCGCGCGGCCGCTCGCGACGACGATCAGGCCGTCGGCGAAGATCGGCGTCGGCGCCGTGATCTTCGAGGATCCGCCGAGCCGCCACAATTCCTGACCGGTACGTGGATCGTAGGCACGAATGAAGTTCGATGCATTCGTGACCAGCTCTGGCCCTGCGGGCGCGAGCGCGACGGTTGGACTCCCCCACGACGGGATCTCGTCACGCGACGTCTTCCACACGATCTCGCCTGTCTCGGCGTTGACCGCCATGACGAACGAGTCGCCCTGTGTGTCGCACTGCAGGAACACGAGGCCGTTCCAGATAATCGGCGAGCTCGCCGGTCCCCACTCATACGTCGGGATGTCGTACGCGCCCATGTCGACGCGACCGATGTCGAGCGACCACAGCGGCTGCCCGTTCACGTCGAACGCGAACACGCCTTCCGACCCGAACCAGGCGACGACGATGCGCCCGTCGGTGGCAGGCGTCGCGCTGGCGTAGGTGGACTTGATGTGACGCTTGTTGCGCGGCGGACCCTCGTGCGCGACCCGCTCCCATCGAACGCGGCCGGTACGCTTGTCGATCGCAGCGATGACCCACTTGTGCGGAGACCGATCGTCCGACGCGTCGCCATCGCCGTAGAGCCCAGGCTTGAACGTGGCGTTCTTCCGGCTGCTGATCGCAGACGTGACGAAGATCGTGTCTCCCCAGACGATCGGACTCGAATGGGCAAGCCCGGGGATTGGTGTCCGCCACAGGATGCGATCGCCCTTAGCGCCGTCCCATCGGTCGGGCAGCCGCTGGCCGTCGGCGACACCGGACGCAGATGGTCCGCGGAACGACGGCCAGCTTCCCGCCGCCGGTGCGGCGCGCGGCAGTTCGCCCCGTGCTGGCGCGAGCGTCCGCGTGATACGGCGCTCGCCAGTGCGCTGTGCGGCTCCCTCCAGCGACCTGTCGTGGCTCGCGATCACCGAACAGGCCACGGCGATGAAGAGCACGACCTGCTTCATCGCCGTCGGCGCTTTCTCAGCAAACGTGCGTCGAAGGGTAGCGGCAGCAAGTCCTTGAGCCGATGCCTGCCCGTCTCCCGCGTCAGGTTGGCCAGCACGACTTCGAGGTCACCGCCGAACTCCCAGAGGATCTGCCGGCACGCACCGCAGGGCGGTGTCGGTGCCTTCGTCTTGGCGACGACGGCGACGCGCGTGAACCGGCGGTGGCCTTCGGAGAGCGCCTTGAACATCGCCACCCGCTCCGCACAAATTGTCAGCCCGTACGTGGCGTTCTCGACGTTGCAACCGGTGATGATCGTCCCATCGGCCGTCTCGAGCGCTGCCCCGACCTTGAACTTCGAGTAGCCGGCGTGCGCATGGCGACGGGCAGTCCGAGCTGCCCGAACCAGCTCCACCGCACTTTTCGACTCAGCCACTTTCAAACTTCCCTTCTTCCACTTTCCACTTTTCCACTTTTCCACTTCATTCAGAGTCTCTCAACGATGCCCTCGAGCAGTGACATGAAGGCGCCGCGGACCCGTCGCGCCGTCTCGAGCACCTCGTCGTGCACGAGCGGCTGCGGCAGCACGCCGGCCGCCATGTTGGTGATGCAGGAGATGCCCAGCACTTCGAGCCCCATGTGCCGGGCGGCGATCGCTTCGGGTACGGTCGACATGCCGACGGCATCGGCGCCGATTGTCCGCAGGAAGCGGATCTCGGCCGGCGTCTCGTAGCTGGGCCCGTGGACGGCCACGTAGACGCCATGCGTCACGTCCACCCCACGCGACCGCGCCGCCTCGTCGGCGAGCGAGCGCATCCGTCGTGAGTACACCTCGCTCATGTCGGGAAACCGGAGGCCGAACCGCGCATCGTTTGCACCGACCAGCGGATTGGTGCCGAGCAGGTTGATGTGGTCGTCGATGATCATCAGCGCACCAGCCGCAAAGGCGGTATTGATCCCGCCGGCGGCGTTCGTCAGGATGATCTGCTTCACGCCGAGCCGGGCCATCACGCGCGTGGCAAAGACCACCGTGCTCATCGCGTGCCCCTCGTAGAAGTGCACGCGCCCCGAGAGCGCCGCGACACGCTTGCTGGCCACCTCCCCGACAACGAGCCGTCCGGCATGGCCGACCACGTTGGAAGACGGCCAGTGCGGCAGCGTCTCATACGGGAATTCGACCGCACCACGCAGTGTCGCCGCGAAGTCGCCAAGTCCCGACCCGAGGACGATCGCGATCTGCGGCAGCACACCGCAGCGGCTGCGCACCTCGGCCGCCGCCTCTTCAACGCGCTCGAATGTGGGATCCATGGTTGATTTGTGATCTTCGATTATTGAATCGTTGGTGATTGTTGATTCGTGATTGTTGATTGAGAACGCAACCGGACGACTCGAGACACCCGGAGGCGTAGTCAATCGACATTCACGATTCAACAATCAACAACAACTCAACAATCAAAGATCGTTTAATCACCAATCGAATTGCCCTTACAGCAACATCCCTGCGATCGTCGCGGTGAGGAAATTCGCGAACGTGCCCGCCAGCATCGCTCGTAGACCGAGACGCGCGAGATCGTGGCGCCGCTCGGGGACCAGCGCGCCGATCCCGCCGATCTGAATCCCGATCGAGCTGAAGTTGGCAAAGCCGCAGAGGGCGAACGTCGCGATGGTGAACGACTTCGGGTCGAGGGTCGCCTTGAGCGGGCCGAGCTGCGAATAGGCGATGAACTCGTTGAGCACCATGCGAGTGCCGAGCAGGTTGCCGATGGTCGTCGCATCGTGCCACGGCACGCCGAGCGCCCAGGCAATCGGCGAGAACACATAGCCGAGAATCAGCTGCAGGCTCAGACCGGCGCCGAATCCAAGGGTACGCTGCAGCCCCTCACCGAGCAACCCGAGGCCCGCATTGAGCAGCGCGACCAGCGCGAGAAACGAAATCAGCATCGCGCCCACATTCAATGCGAGATGGAGACCCTCGCCGGTGCCGCGGCCGATCGCATCGATGACGTTGACGTCGGTCTTCTTCACCTTCAGCCGCACGGTCCCCATCGTCTCCGGCACGCCGGTCTCGGGCACGAAGACCTTGGCCATCATCAGGGTGCCCGGTGCGGTCATGATCACCGCCGTCAGCAGGTGCTGCGCCTCCACGCCGAACAGGACGTAGGCGGCCATGACGCCGCCGGAGATGTGCGCCATGCCGGCCGTCATCACGGTCATGAGCTCCGACTCGGTCATGCGCGGCAGGAACGGCCGGATCGTCAGCGGCGCTTCGGTCTGCCCCATAAAGATGCTCGCCGCCACGTTCATCGACTCCGCGCCGCTCGCGCGCATGAAGCGGCGCATCAGGATCGCGAACATCCTGACGACCACCTGCATCACGCCAAAGTAGTAGAGCATCGCGAACAGCGCCGCGATGAAGATGATCGTCGGCAGCACCATGAATGCGAAGATGTTCGCGTACTGATTGCCACCGGGCCCGAGCACACGGGTCACGATGTCGGCCCACACCTTCGGCTCGCCCAATGGCCCGAACACTAATTTCGAGCCTTCAACCGAGTAATTCAGGACGCGTGTAATGACGCCGCCGACGACTTCGAAGGTCGTGCGCCCTGCAGCCGTCTTGAGGACGATGAGCGCAAACACGAATTGCAAGCCGAGTCCCCATCCCACCGTCCGGTAGTCAATCGCGCGACGCGCGGACGACAGGCAGTACGCCAGCGCGAGAATCAGCGCGAGGCCGGCCACCGGCTGCACGCGAGTCGCGCCGGCAAACCCGATCGCAATCGCCACGAGAGCAACGGCCGCCAAGCCACCCAGGATGAGAGCATCGAGGCGCGTCCACGGCTGCCGTGGGGTTGGCGTCGAGTCGTGAACGCCGGACGTCGTCCCTCCAGATGCATTCGTCACGGTCACTCGCGCGTCTCCTTGGGCCGCCTGAAGGCGGCCCCTACACTCGGTCCCGAAGGCGGCGCCTACACCCGGCCCTACGCTAGCGGACCTCGCCCAGTATCTTGTCCCGCTGCGCCGGCGGTGCATCGCCGATTCTGATGCCCGCGCGACACAGTTCGAGCGCGGCATCCAGACCACGGCCGTCGCGATGATGGAGCTCGACGAGCGGCTGGCCCTCGCTCACGCGATCGCCCGGCTTGGCGAGCACGACAACGCCGACACCGTGATCGACCGACTCGCCAACCATCGTCCGACCTGCGCCCAGCACGTTGCTGGCGCGGCCGAGCGCCTCGGCCTTCAACGCCGTCAGATAACCGCCTCGCGGCGCCGGACAGGCCGTTCGTCCGGGCGCCGACGGCAGCAGTGAATAATCGTCGGCCACTCGCGGATTCCCACCCTGACGCTCGACCATCCGGGCAAAGGTCTCGAGGGCACGACCCGATCCAAGCGCCTGTTCCACCCGATCGCCGGCGGCGTGTTCATCGTCGGCGAGCCCGGCGAGCACCACCATGCGTGCGGCAAGCCGCTTGACGACCAGAGTCAGATCGGACGGACCGTTTCCTTTGAGCGTATCGAGGCACTCGATGATCTCCAGCGAGTTGCCGATCGCCCGTCCGAGCGGCGCGTCCATGTCGGTGATGACGGCCTCGGTGCGAACGCCGGCCTGCCGTCCGATCGCCACCATCGACGCGGCCAGTTCTCGCGCGCGATCGACGTCCTTCATGAACGCCCCGTCGCCGCACTTCACGTCGAGCACGAGCGCGTTGCTCCCCTCGGCGAGTTTCTTGCTCATGATCGAAGCGGAAATCAATGGGATGCTCTCGATGGTCGCCGTCACGTCGCGCAGCGCGTAAAGCTTCTTGTCGGCGGGCGCCAGCGCCGCCGTCTGCCCGATGATGCTGGTGCCGACCTCGCGCAGCACCGACTTGAACTCGTCGATCGTCAGGCCGATGCGATACCCCGGTATCGACTCGAGCTTGTCGAGCGTGCCGCCGGTGTGTCCGAGCCCGCGGCCCGACATCTTCGGCACGATGACGCCGCACGCCGCCGCGACCGGCGCGAGGACGATCGACGTCTTGTCGCCGACACCGCCGGTGCTGTGCTTGCCGACCTTGATGCCAGGGATGTCCGACAAGTCGATGCGCTCGCCCGATCGCACCATCGCGTCGGTGAGCCAGGCCGTCTCTTCGTCGGTCATGCCCTTGAGCACGATCGCCATCAGCAGCGCCGATGCCTGGTAGTCTGGAATCGAACCGTCAGTGACGCCTCGAACGAACGCGTCGATCTCGGCCCGCGACAGGGCGTGCCCGTCCCGTTTGCGGGCGATGGCGTCGACAAATCGCATGAGGAGGGCTCAGTATAGTCCGCGAAACTGGCGGCGGCTTTGGGCGTTGGGATTTGGGAGTTGGGAGTTGACGAGACCTCTTGCTACGATCGACGTTGCATGTACCGTGTCGCTTTCGTACTCGCCCTACTAGTACTCGCCGCAAGTCGACCGCTGGCCCAACCCACTCCGAAGCTCCTCGTCATCGTGGTCGTCGACCAACTCCGCGCCGACTATCTGCAACGCTTCGATCGCCACTGGCGCGGGGGGTTTCGCACGCTGCTCGAGAAGGGGCTGGTGTTCGACAACGCCCGCTATCCGTACCTGAGCACGGTCACCTGCGCGGGCCACTCGACGATCGGCACGGGCGCGCTGCCGCACACGCACGGCATGGTGAGCAACGGCTGGTGGGACCGCGAGACGCATCGGCTCGTCGGCTGCACGGCCGACGCCGCATCGCCGGACGTCTCCTACGGCCGGCCGATGAGACTCGGCAACAGCGCGGTTCATATGCTCGTGCCCACGCTCGCGGACGAATTGCGGGCGCAGAAACCGGGCGCGAGGGTCGTGGCGGTGTCGCTCAAAGCACGAAGTGCGATCGGTCTGGCCGGACACGGCGGCGACGCGATCGTCTGGTTCGACGATCCGTCCGGTTCGTGGGCGACGTCGCGCGCGTACGCGTCGGAACCGGTGCCTGCCGTGAAAGCGTTCATCGAGAAGTACCCGTACGAAAAAGACCTCGACCACGTCTGGACGCTGTCGGGACCGGCCACCGAGTACGTGAACAAGGATGCTGGTGTCGGGGAGCGACCGCCGGCCGGGTGGAACGGCCTGTTCCCGCATCCGATCAGAGGACGCAAGGGTATCGACGAGCAGTTCTTTGCGCTGTGGCAGGCCACCCCGCGCGCTGATGCGTATCTCGAGAAGATGACCGAGTCGCTCATCGACAGCTTCCAGCTCGGACAACGTACTGGCACCGACTTCCTCGGCATCAGTTTCTCGACGCTGGATGATGTCGGCCACTTCTTCGGGCCCGACAGCCGTGAGATCGAGGACGTGCTGCGACAGCTCGATGGCACGCTTGGCGCGCTCATCGCGCACCTCGATGCCCGCGTCGGACGCGCGAACTACGTGCTCGCACTCTCCGCCGATCATGGCGTCGCGCCGATCGCCGTGGCACCCAGAGGCGGCCGCATCGCCACCGACGACGTGCGCGAACGCATCGAAGAGACCCTGAGCGCCGAACTGGGACCGCTGCCGAAAGGCGGTTATGTGGAGGCGGTCAATTTCACCGACGTCTACTTCATGCCTGGCGTGCTCGATCGGCTGCGCGGCAACGTTAACGCGATGATGGCGGTCGAGCGGGCGGTCAAGGAACTCCCCGGAGTCGCAACGGTGTTGCGTGCCGACCAGCTGTCGGCCGCGAGTACGGACGCCACGATCAAGCGGGCGGCGCTGAGCTACCTGAGCAGCCGGAGCGGCGACCTGATCGTCATTCCTCAGGAGTTCTGGTATCTCGGCGGCCGCAATGCGACGTTTGCCACGACACATGGCACCGGTCACGAGTACGATACGCGCGTGCCGCTGATCGTTTTCGGGGGCAGCGTGAAGGCGGCGCGCAGTGGTGCGCTCGTCTCGCCCGCCGACATCGCTCCCACGCTCGCCGGGTTTGCCGGCGTGCGACTCCCCAAGGCCGAAGGCCGTTCGCTCTCAGCGGCGACCCGCTGACGTTCGAGAACCCTATGCACCAATTTCGCAAGACAGTTGTCACCCTGGCGCTCGGCGGGGCAGCGCTCGCCATTTCATCCATGACTGCTCAGCAGGGGCTCGGCCTGTCGCCCCTTCGCGAATTGCGATCCGATGCCGCGCTGCCCGGCATCGATCGCGGGTTGCGTGAAGTGCAGACACCGGCGACCGAGAACGCGATTCAAACGATGCGCGATCGAGTGGCGGAACTGCGACAGGCGTATCTGCCCGATTCGCTGATCGTCAAGTTCCGCCCCGGCACGTCGCTCGATGCCGAGCGGCTGATGCTGGCGCTCGTCGACGGCAGGTCCTCCTCCACTCCCGCCTACGCCAACTTCCGTATCGTGCAGACCGAACCAGGGACGGACGCGGAGGCGGCCGCGCAGCGACTCGGGGCGCAACCTGATGTCGAGTACGCGCAACCGCGCTATGTCGTGCGCTCGCGTTTCGTGCCGAACGATCCGCTCTATACGAACCAATGGGGCTTCAGAGCGATTGACATGGAGCGCGCGTGGGACATCAATCCCGGCGCCGCCTCGTCGGTGATCGTGGCCGTGCTCGACACGGGGATCGCGTATCGCGGCGCCACGATTCGCTTCAGCACGACCAATCCGCTGGCGCAGTCGTTCTTCCCCGGCATTTCCGCGATCGATGTGCCGTTTGCCGCGGCGCCGGAGCTGGGCCCGACGTCACGGTTCGTGACGCCGCGCGACTTCATCTGGAACGACACGACGCCGTTGGATCTCGAGGGCCACGGCACACACGTGGCCGGCACGATCGGACAGCTGACGAACAACGGCGTCGGCGTCGCCGGCATGGCCTTCAACGTCTCGATCATGCCCGTGAAGGTGATTGGCGGCGTGTGGGACTTCATCCTCGCCCTTCAGGAGGGCAGCGACGACAGCGTGGCGCAGGGGATCCGCTATGCCGTCGACAATGGCGCGAAGGTCCTCAACATGAGCATCGGCCGAACCGGTCCGCCGTCGCCGGTCATTCAGGATGCCTTGCGGTACGCCGTCTCGCGCGGCGCGTTCGCCGCGGTGGCGGCGGGCAACGACTTTCTCGAGGGCAACCCGGTCGAGCGTCCCGCCGACCTCGGTCCACAGATCGAGGGCGTCGTGACGGTCGCGGCCGTGGGGAGAAACCGGCAGCGGTCGCGCTACTCCAACACGGGCGCGTACGTGGAGATCGCCGCGCCGGGCGGCGACACCGCCATCGACGGCGTGACCGGCGGGATCTTGCAGCAAACCTTCGACTTCGATCGCGCGTTCGCCGTGCCGCCGAAATTCGATGCGTTCACATTCTTCTACGCCGAAGGGACATCGATGGCGACGGCACACGTCAGCGGGTTCGCAGCGCTGCTGATGCAGCAGGGCATCACCAATCCGGCCGCGATCGAAGCGGCAATCAAGCAATTCGCCACTGATCTCGGGACCCCGGGACGCGACGATCAGTACGGCAGTGGCTTGATCAACGTTCGCGCGGCGCTGCGCGGAATGGGACTGGCGCGATGACGAGACTGCGGACCGCTTTCACGATGGCATTGGTGTGCCTCGCCGCGGGCGCCGGTCGCGCCGAGGCACAGGAGATCGGCTTTCGCGGCTTCGCCGAAGTCGGATCGACGCGATTCTCCGCGTCCGAGAGCTTCGACGCCGTGCTCGGCACCCACTCGGGCGTCGTGTTCGGCGGCGGAGGCGAGGTCCTGTTCGACCGCATCTTCATCGGCGTGCGCGCCTCGCGCTTCCAAAAGGACGGCACGCGGGTGTTCGTGTCAGGAGGCGAGGTGTTCGATCTCGGAATTCCGACGACGGTCAAGGTCGTACCTGTCCAACTCACGGGTGGGTACCGCTTTCCCGTCGGAGATCGGTTCGTGCCGTACGCCGGCGGCGGCATCGGCTGGTATCGGTACTCGGAGACGTCGGATTTCGCCGCCGACGATGAGAACGTCAGCGAGACGAACACGGGCTATCACCTGCTGGGCGGCGCCGAAGTGCGCCTCGGGGAATTGTTCGGCATCGCCGGGGAGGTGGAGTGGAGCCGCGTGCAGGATGCGTTGGGCCAGAATCCGACCAGCGTCGCGGCCGCATTCGACGAGAACGACCTCGGCGGGGTCACCTTCCGTGTGAGGTTCGTCGTCGGACGGTGAGAGATTTCCGCCAGCGTGTCCTGAGAGCCGTACGACGCATCCCGCCTGGCCGAGTCTCGACCTACGGTGACATTGCCGCCCTGGCTGGGTCCCCACGCGCCTGGCGGGCGGTCGGCACCATCATGCGGGAATGCCGCGACCCGGCGACGCCCTGCCACCGCGTGATCGCCTCAGCCGGGGGCCTGGGCGGGTACGGTGGCAATCTGCAGCTCAAACGTGAACTTTTGCGCGCCGAAGGCCTCGACGTGGGCATGACGCGCATCCGCAACTTTGTGACAGTTCGGTGGCAGGGCAAACGCTAGTGCCGCGCTGAATCATTGCCCACGCTGCATGTTGCGTCACCGGGACCAAGGACCAATGGACCGAGAACGGACCAAGAACCAAGCACTAAGGCCCAAGGACGGAGCAACTCCCTAGTCCGCCCCGGCCGTCTAAGCTGTCAGGAGTGGTGAGAGCGCTCGACCTGGAGCTGGTGCAACGGTGCCAGCACGGAGATGCGGCGGCGTTCGAGGAGGTCTACCGCGCGCATGCCGGGCGGTTGTACAACCTCGTGCTACGGATGGCCGGATCGTCCCACGACGCCGAGGATCTGCTGCAGGAGGTCTTCCTGCACGCCCACCGGAAACTCGGCAGCTTCCGCGGCGATTCGAGCCTCGGCACGTGGCTCTACCGGCTCGCGGTCAATCATTGCCTCGACGTGCTGCGCGGCCGCCAGGCGAAGATGAGCCGCGCCACCGAGTCGCTGGACGAGGACGGGGCCATTGAGCCCGCCGCGGTGATGCCGGTGGTGCCGACGGCCGTGAGCCGGCTCGATCTCGAGCGCGCCATCGCGCGGCTGCCGCCGGGGTGCCGGGCGGCGTTCGTGCTGCACGACGTGGAAGGGTTCGAGCACAACGAGATCGCAAAGCTCCTCGGCGTGTCCGAGGGGACATCGAAGTCTCAGGTGCACAAGGCGCGCATGAAATTGCGCGCGATGTTGAGTGGAATGGCGTCATGACTTGTCAGGACTACGAGGCTTACCTCGACGACTACGTCGACGGCGCGCTGGCGTCGCCGGTTCGCGAGGCGTGCGACGGCCATCTCACGACGTGCGCCGCATGCCGTGCGCTGACGACCGATCTGCAGACGATTCGCACGGCAACGCGATCGCTCGAACGGCAGGTCCCATCGCCGCAGGTGTGGTATCGCCTGGCGGCGGCGATCGACGCCGAGCCTCGCGGCTTTGCGGCCACGTGGCTCGGAGGCTGGCGCGCCGCGGCCGCCGCCGTGACCTGCGTGCTCCTCGTCGGCAGCCTGTCCTGGGTCGGTGGCCGGCTCGCCCCGATCGCGCGCGACCACGGTCGACTGGCGTCGGTCGAACCGACAGCGACCGAGGGGACTGAGTTCTCGGCGGTCGAAGAGCAGTACACGGCCGCGATTGCCGGACTGGAGGACATCACGCGGACCGAGCGCACGGCGCTCGACTCGATGACCGCGGAGGTCCTGCAGGCGAGCCTGACGCTGATCGACAGCGCGATCGGCGAGAGCCGCGCCGCACTCGACAGAGAACCCGAAAGCAGCGTCGCCCAGGACAGCCTGGTCGAGGCGCTGCGCAGCAAGATCGCGCTGCTGCAGGACACCGTCGCGCTCATCAACGAGATGCGTCAGGCCGACACGGACGGCAGGGCCGGCATCGGGACAGGAATCAATCAATGAACGGCATGCATCGTCTCGTCGGCGCATTGTTCGTCGTTGGTCTGGCCGCGCCCGCTGCGGCACAGGATAGCGATTCGGTCGCCCGGAGCATTCGCCAGGCCGCCGAGGAGATCGCACGGGGAGTCGAGCAGGCGGCGCGGGAAGCGCCAGCCATCGCCGTGATCATCCGCGACACCAAGATCGCGGTCGCCCGCGAGCTGGAGATCGCCGCGAAAGAGATCGCGATCGAGACCGCGCAGTCGAGCGGCAACGCCGGCCGGGCCCAGGCGCAAGCGCAGCGCGACGCCGAACGCCGTCGGCGCGACGAGGCGCGGCGAGGCCCCGAGGTTACCGAGAACTTCTCGCGCACCGTTCGGCTCGGGCGGGACGGCACGTTCAGCCTGGACAACGTGGCCGGCGACATCGAGGTCACCGGCGGCAACAGCAACGACGTGCGGATCGATGCCGTCAAACGCGCGCGCCATCCCGATGCCTCCGAAGCGAAGGCCATCCTGCAGGACATGAACATTGACATCTCCGAACGCGGTGGCAATGTCGATGTGCGCACGGATTATCCGCGCTATCGCAATCGTCGCGGCTGGTACGGCAGCGTCGACTACACCGTCTCGGTGCCGCGCGATGCGCGGGTCACGCTGAAGAGCGTCTCGGGGGAGGTCAAGGTGACGAACGTCAACGGCGATCTGCGCGCTGAAAGCGTCAGCGGCGACGTCGTGTTGTCGAACGTCCGGCGGGTCCGCTTCGCAAAATCGGTCTCAGGCGATGTCGACATCGCCGACGCGACCAGCGATGACGTCACCGCCGAGAGTGTCAGCGGCGAGGTCATCATCCGCGCGGTGAAGACGCGCGTCCTCAACCTGCAGTCCGTCAGCGGCGACGTGCGGCTCACCGATGTCGACGCCGAGCGTGCCGAGTCGCGATCGGTGTCGGGCGACGTCGAGTTCTCGGGCCGGCTCGCCGCGAACGGACGCTACGAGTTCCACTCGCATTCGGGGAGCGTGCGCGTGACCCCGTCGAGCGCGCAAGGCTTCGATGTCGAGGCGACGACGTTCAGCGGCAACGTCCGATCCGACTACCCGATGACGATCCAGGGTCCAATTCGCGGCTTTCGTCCCGGCCCCGAAAATCGCACCGTGCGAGGCTCGGTCGGCGGTGGCGGCGCGATGCTCATCCTGCAGTCGTTCAGCGGCAACATCACGATCGTGCGGCGGTAACGACTCACGCAGAGATCGCTGAGGTGCAGAGAGTGCACTTGGATCTCCGCCGTCTGCGATCGAGTGAGCAAACACGGGCAATCGTGTTACCCTCGCGTTATGCGTCGTTTCACACAACTCGCTTGTCTGTTCACTCTGGTCAGCCTCACGTTCGTGCAGCCGATCTCGGCACAAGCCATGAAAGGATCAAAAGCGGCCGGCGTCGATGCCGGTGTGTTCTTCCCCGATGAAGCGTTCGAAAAGACCCTCACCATCGATGCGTTCGGCGAGTACTACCTGACGCCGAACATCAGCCTGCGCGGCTTGTTCGGCTGGGCCAGTCCCGGCGTCGAGAACAGGACCGAAGACCACTTTCGTCAGGTCCACTTGCTCTTCAACGGTCTCTACAGTTGGAGCGGGAATCAGTGGCACCCGTACGTGACGGCCGGGGCCGGCGCGTACTTCCTGCGCCAGATCTTCGAGAATGCCGAGGATCCGGATTCAGAAGTGCGAGGCGGGATCAACTTCGGCGGTGGCGTCGAATACTTCCTGGACCAGAACTCGACATCCATGTTCAAGGTCGAACTGCGGTTCGACGTCGTGACTCACCCTGAAGGCTTCCCTGACGCCACCGGCGTCACGCTGACGTTCGGGTACAAGCGGTTTTTCTGAAGTGGATCCGGGGCAGGCTCCCCCGCCCTTTGTTCGAGCCGGCTTCAGTCGGACCACGCTCTCAACCGATCGCCATCAAGTCGAATTGCTCGTGATGCAGTTGGGCGTCCGGCCGTAGCGCGATATCGCGGCCGAGCGACTGCTTCAAGTCCTTGAACACCGCGCGCTCCTCGTCTCGCAGCGCCCGCGCGATGTCGGGGTTGACGCGCAGGATCAGGCTCTGGCCGTTCAAGTCCGCGCTGATCTTTTTCACCTCCGCGAGGATTTCGTAACAGATCGTCGAGCTCGATTTGATCACCGCGCTGCCGGCGCAATAGGGGCACGGCTCGGTCAGCACGCGCTCCAGGCTCTGCTTCACGCGTTTCCGCGTGATGATCACGAGACCGAAGTCGGAGACCTGCAGCGCCTTGGACGGCGACCGGTCCTTGCGCAGCTCCTGCTCCACCGCCTGAAAGACTTTCTGACGGTTCTTCTTCTCTTCCATGTCGATGAAGTCGAGCACGATGATCCCGCCGAGATCGCGCAGGCGGATCTGACGCACGATCTCCTTCACCGCTTCGAGGTTGGTCTTGAGAATCGTGTCCTCGAGCCGGCCGGCGCTCTTCTTGCCGACGTATCGGCCGGTGTTCACGTCGATCGCGACCAGCGCCTCGGTCTGGTTGATGACGATCGATCCACCTGATTTGAGCCAGACCTTGCTGCGCAACGCTCGATCGATCTCGCCCTGGACGCCGTACTCCTCGAAGATCGGGTACTCCTTCTCGTAGAGCTTCACCTTCCCCGCCAGCGACGGCATGATCCGCTCGATCAGCTCCACCACGCGCCGGTACTCGAGCGGGTTGTCGATGCGGATCGCGGAGTACTCCTCGGTCAGGAGATCGCGCAACAACTTGGCGACGAGGCTCTGCTCTTGATACACCACGGCGGGCGCGCGCGAGGTTTCGGCCTTGTGCCGAATCTCGGTCCACACCTTGTGGAAGTAGCTCAAGTCCGAGACGATGTCCTCTTTGGGGCGGTTGGCCGCGGCGGTACGGATGATCAGACCGCCGGTAAAGCCGGTCTGCTCGCGGAACTCACGCACGATGCCGCGCAGGCGGGCACGCTCTTCCCGTGAGTCGATCTTGCGCGACACGCCGACGTGGTCGACCGTCGGCATGAAGACGAGAAAACGCCCCGGCATCGTCGCGTGCGAGGTCAGCCGCGCGCCCTTCGTCCCGAGCGGCTCCTTCGCCACCTGGACGATGATCTCCTGCCCCTCCTTCAGGAGCTCTTCGATCTTCGGATCGGCTTTGTCGCGCTCGCGCTCGCGGTCGCGTCGACCGCCGTTACCGCGCTGAGCCTGTCCCGCCGACCCCGGCGGCGAAGGGGCGGCGTCGTCGTCGGTTTCGAGGCGATCGAACTCTTCGAAGGTGGCGACGACGTCGCTGACGTAGAGAAAGCCGTCGCGCTCGAGGCCGAGATCAACGAAGGCCGACTGCATGCCGGGGAGGACTTTCGACACCCGGCCCTTGTAGACATTGCCGACAACGCCGCGCGAACGCTCGCGCTCGATGAAGATTTCGGCGACCTGATCGTCCTCGAGGATCGCGACCCGTGTTTCGTGGGCGCTCGAGGAGATGATCATCTCCTTGGTCATGCCCGTAGCTCCGAGTGGGCCGCACGACCACCGTCGCCCGGAGCGGCAACGTGCGCGTGAGCAAGCACGTCAGCACCATCCCGATCAGTACGGCGATCATGGTTCGGCCCTCAATTGGTGAAACGACGCATGCGCACGTTGAGAATCAGGCCGAATCCCGCGAGAGTGGCAATCATCGAGGATCCGCCGTAGCTCATGAGCGGCAGCGTCAGTCCTTTGACCGGCGCAAGGCCGGCCGCCATCATGATGTTGTAGACGACCTGGAAGCTGAAGCTGGCCAGCACTCCCACCACCAGGTACGCCCCGAGACGGTCCTTCGCAAGGCGGGCCGACTCGAGCGAACGCAAGATCACGAACAGATACAACCCGAGCGCCACCATGACGCCGGCAAATCCATGCTCCTCGGCGAGCACCGAGAAGATGAAGTCGTTGTGTGCCACAGGAAGGAAACGCAACTGGCCTTGCGTGCCCTTCTGGAACCCCTTGCCCCAGAGCCCGCCGGAACCGGTCGTGATGCGGGCCTGCAACTGCTGATAGCCTGCACCCCGCGCATCGGCCTCGGGATCCAGGAACGTCTGCACGCGCTCCCGCTGGTAGTCCTGGAGCGCGAATTTGTATGCGATGGGAGCGCCCAGCAGGGCCACGACAGCCAGGATGCCGAAGATCCGCATCGGCATCCCGGCGACGAAGGCCACGGCAAAGAGCACCGGGATCAGCGTGACGGCCGTCCCGAGATCCGGCTGCCGGGCAATGATGAGGAGAGGAACCGCGGCGATCGCCCCCGCGATCACCAAATCACCGCGCATGATGGCGCCGCGCCGGCTGTCGCCCAAGAACTTGGCGAGGACCAGCGCGAGCGTTGCCTTGGCGAATTCCGACGGCTGCAGGTTGAGCGGACCAAGGTCGATCCAGCGCCGCGACCCACCGCGCACGACGCCGAAGAAGAGTACGAAGATCAACAGGCCGACCACGGCCAGATAGATGAAGAGCGACTTGTCGGTCAGCGACCGGTAATCGATGGTGAGACAGACGACGAGCGCGACCAGTCCGACGGCGATGCCGTACATCTGCGTGACGTGACGACCATCGCCACCGGTCGCGCTATAGATCTGGAACAAGCCGATCGCGCACAGCGCCAGGATGGCGCCCAGCATCGCCCAGTCAACGTGGTAATAAAGTCGCTTCTCGAACACGTTCGGTAGTTATCTCACAGCAACCGTTGCCACCGCGTCGTCGAGCAGGCCGGGCGTGTCGGGATCCTGCTCCGGCGGCGCCTCACCCGGCAACGGCGGCAGTTTCGGCAGCGGCTGGCCGTCTTTCTTCGCGAAGTATGTCTCGATCACGTGTTTGGCGATCGGCGCACCCAGATACCCGTGCTCGCCGTGCTCGGCAAAGATCGCGCCCGCGAGCTCCGGATTGTCCTTTGGCGCGAAGAACACGAACCAGCCGTGGTCGCGCAGGTCGGCGGCGGTCCCCTTCGCGCGCGCCTTGCCTTCATTGGAAATCACCTGTGCCGTTCCGGTCTTGCCGGCGACGTCGCGGCCCATGATCCGCGCGCGTCCACCGGTGCCATTCGCGTTGACGACCATCCACAGGCCGTCGTGCAGCGCCGCCAGCGTCTCCGGCCGGAACGCGACGCGATCGGCAACGGCTCTCGCCGGAACCGGCCTCCAGCCCTGCCCTTCGTCGATCGCCTTGATCACGTGCGGCGTGACACGCGTGCCGCCGTTGGCCACGGTCGTGATCATCTCCGCGAGCGACGCCGGCGTAACCGACACCTGCCCTTGGCCGATCGAGACCGAGATCGTCTCACCGGGATACCATTTCTCGCCGGTACGCTTCTGCTTCCACGCCGTGTTCGGCACGATGCTCTCCTGCTCGTTCGGGAGATCGATGCCGGTCTTGCCCGCCAGGCCGAGACGCTCGGCCCACTTGTAAATCCGATCGACGCCGAGCATGTTGCCGAGCGTGTAGAAATACACGTTGCACGACTTCTCGATCGCGTGACGCATGTCGACCACGCCGTGGCCGCCCTTCAGATGGCACTTGTAATAGCGGCCGAAGAAGTTCGCGCCGCCAGGGCAGTTCACTTTGAAGTCCGGCGTGACCAGGCCCTCCTCGAGCGCGGCCGTGGCGACGACGATCTTGAATGTCGAGCCCGGTGAGTAGCGCCCCTGCAGCACGCGGTTCTGCAGCGGCTTCAGCTTGTCGGTGTTCAGCGACGCCCACGTCGTGCGATCGATGCCCGACGCGAAATCGTTCGGGTCATAGGACGGCAGGCTCACGTAGGTGAGCACCTCGCCGTTGCGCGGATCCATGATCAGCGCGGCGCCGTTGAAGCCGGCACGCCGGAATCCCTCCTCGGCCGCCTTCTGGAGGTCGTAGTCGAGCGTCAGCTGCACACGCCGGCCTTCGGTCGGCGCGATTTCGTCGATCGTGCTGATCTCTCGGCCCGTGCTGTTGACGACGACGCGCTTGGCGCCGTCTTCGCCCATGAGCAGCCTGTTGTACGCGCGCTCGACGCCCTGCTGACCGATGATCGAGCCTTGCGCCGCCGCTCCCGCCTCCACCTGGGCGTCGCTGGCCTCGCCGACATACCCGAAGAGATGGGCGGCCATCGCGTCGGTCGGATACTTTCGCGTCGGCACTTCTTCGACCCGGACATCGGGCAACTCGAAGTCGAGACGGCGTGCGCTAAGCGCCGCGACCTGCGCCAGCGAGGCATCCTCGATGACGACGATCGGCCGATAGCTCGGCTCGCCGCGATGACGGTCGACGATCTGCTTGACCTGCTTCTCGTCGACGCCGGTGACCTTGGCGAGCAGCCCGATCGTCCGGTTCATGTCCTTCGTGTGCTCGCGAATGATCGAGACGGTGAAGGAGTTGCGGTTCTCGACGAGCACCTTGCCGTTGCGGTCGAACAACACTCCACGCGGCGCGCGCAAGGCGAGCGTCCGCTGGTGGTTGTTCTCGGCCATCTCCTCGTACTTGGTGCCCTGGACGATCTGCAGCACCCAGAAACAGATGCCGAGCGCCGCAAACATGATGACCGCCGCCACCTGTAGGATGACGAGCCGTGTTCCTACCCGCCTTCGATCTTCAGCAACTGCCATAGGTG
>DASRJR010000507.1:0-3980 GCA_035649395.1 Vicinamibacterales bacterium | reverse complement strand
CGGCTTCAACATCGTCCGGTTCATTCTCTACATCAAGGACGAGCTGCTGACCGTCCTCGGCACGTCATCCTCGGAATCGGCGCTGGTGCCACT
This sequence comes from Vicinamibacterales bacterium, assembly GCA_035649395.1. GTDB lineage: Bacteria > Acidobacteriota > Vicinamibacteria > Vicinamibacterales > UBA2999 > Gp6-AA40. The sequence continues at coordinate 3,887 of DASRJR010000507.1, read as the reverse complement.
GATGCAGAAGCTCGAACGCCTGGGTTGTTCGCGCTCGGTTGTCGGTCTCGTGGTGCCGTCGGGGTATTCGTTCAATCTCGATGGCACGAACATTTATCTGACGATGGCCGCGCTGTTCGTCGCGCAGGCGCTCAACATCGAGCTGACGCTGCGGCAGCAGCTGACGCTCCTCGGCGTGGCGATGCTGACGTCGAAGGGCGCCTCCGGCGTCACTGGTGCGGGGTTCATCACGCTGGCGGCGACGCTCGCCGCCGTGCCCTCGATTCCCGTCGCCGGCCTGGCGCTCATTCTGGGCATCGATCGGTTCATGTCCGAGGCGCGGTCGCTGACGAACTTCGTTGGCAACGGCGTCGCCGCGATCGTCGTGGCACGGTCGGAGAACGAGCTCGATCGCGCGGCGCTCACGCGCGAGCTCTCCGCCCGGAGTGGCCCCGCCCGTGAGCAGGCCCCGGTGTAACCTATCGATACTTCTTCCCGATCTCTTCCAGTCCCGCCTTGCCCAGGTCCGCGGGTGTCATGCATGGATAAAACATCACGCTGGCGTTGAAGTGCAGGAAGAACGGTTCAGCGACCGACGGTATCTGCGACGCGTCGGCGACATCGAGCACGATGATCCCGCCTCGCTTTCCGTCGCGTGCCGCAAAATACGCTGCTTCCGGCTTCAGGTCCCCGAGGATCTTCTCGATGACCTGTCCGGCGGTTCCGTTCTTCACGAGGGAATTGAACGGTTCGAGTGGCATGAGGACATCAACGATCATACGCATGTCATTCTCCTGGAATGAGCCAACGACGGCCGCTCAGGATCGCATCGGCGGCCGTCTGGTGCAAGGCGTGTCCACACTACTTCTTGATCGGATGCCTCCGGTCCAGGTCGATGTTCAGCTCGAGCACGTTAACGCGCGGCTCACCAAGGAAGCCGAAGGTTCGGCCCTCGGTATGCGTCGCGACCAGCCCGCGAAGATCGGCTTCACTGATGCCGCGTTCGCGCGCCACGCGCGGGACCTGGAAGTCGGCGTTGGCGGGTGACAGGTGCGGATCCAACCCTGACGCCGACGTGGTCACCAGATCGATCGGCACAGGAGCGTCCGGATTCTCCTTGCGCGCCGCTTCGACGTTGGCCGTCACGGCATCAATGAGCTTCTTGTTCGTCGGCCCGAGATTCGTGCCCGCGGAGTTGGCCGCGTCGTACCCCATTCCGGCCGCAGACGGACGCGAGCGGAAGTACCCCGATGAGGAGAAGCCCTGGCCGATCAACCGCGAGCCGACGACTTTGCCATCGCGCTCGATCAGCTGGCCGTTCGCCTTGTCGGGAAAGGCGACTTGCGCGATGCCGGTGATGGCGAGAGGGTAAATGACGCCCAGCAGCACCGTGGTGACGATCGTCATCAGGACCGCGACGACGAGATTGCGTGTCAGGTTCATGACGGTTTCCTATGCCAAGCCGATGGCCGTGATGAGGACGTCGATCGCCTTGATCCCGATGAAGGGGATGATGACGCCGCCAATCCCGTAAAGCAGCAGGTTCCGTCGGAGCAAGGCCGCAGCGCCCTCGGGTCGATAGCGAACGCCGCGCAGCGCCAGTGGAACGAGCGTGACGATGATCAGCGCGTTGAAGATCACCGCGGACAGAATCGCCGACTCGGGCGTCTTCAGACCCATGACGTTGAGCGCGGCCAGCGCCGGGAACGTGATCAAGAACATCGCCGGAATGATCGCGAAGTACTTGGCGACGTCGTTGGCGATCGAGAACGTGGTCAGCGCGCCTCGGGTAATCAGCAGCTGCTTGCCGATCTCGACGATCTCGATCAGCTTGGTCGGGTTCGAGTCGAGGTCGACCATGTTGCCGGCTTCTTTGGCTGCCTGCGTCCCCGTGTTCATCGCCACACCGACGTCGGCCTGGGCGAGCGCCGGCGCGTCGTTGGTGCCGTCGCCCGTCATCGCCACGAGCTTGCCTTCGGCCTGCTCGCGCTTGATCAGCGCCATCTTGTCCTCAGGCGTCGCCTGCGCGAGAAAGTCGTCGACGCCGGCTTCGGACGCGATCGCCGCGGCGGTCAGCGGGTTGTCGCCGGTGATCATGACGGTCTTGATCCCCATCGCCCGGAGATGCGCGAACCGCTCGCGGATGCCGCCCTTGACGATGTCCTTCAGGTAAATCACGCCGAGGACATGTCGGCCCTCCGCCACGACGAGCGGCGTGCCACCTTCGCGCGCGATACGCTGGACCAGCGGCGCGAGCGCGTCCGGAACCGACCCGCCGTTCGTGACCACCCATCGCTCGATCGCATCCGCGGCGCCTTTGCGGATTTCGCGGATGTCCGTCTCGGCGCGCAATGCGCTGGTGCCGACCATGGCCATCACCGGCCGGCCGGCGCGAAGGTTCACGCCCGACATGCGCGTCTGGGCCGTGAACGGGACGAACGTCGCCTGCGGTTTTGAGAGCTCGCGGCCACGAAATCCGTACTTCTCCTTGGCCAGCACCACGATCGATCGGCCCTCGGGAGTTTCATCGGGAAGCGATGCCAGCTGCGCCGCATCGGCAAGCGTCGGCTCGCTGACGCCTGGTAACGGGATGAACTCGGTGGCCTGACGGTTGCCGAGCGTGATCGTGCCGGTCTTGTCGAGCAGCAGCGTGTGGACGTCGCCGGCGGCCTCGACGGCGCGCCCCGACATCGCGAGCACGTTGTGCTGGACGAGCCGGTCCATGCCAGCGATGCCGATCGCCGACAGCAACCCACCGATCGTCGTCGGAATCAGGCAGACCAACAGCGAGATGAGCACGAACAACGACTGCGGCGAACCGGAGTAGACGGCAAACGGTTGCAGCGTCACCACGGCGATCAGAAACACGATCGTGAGACCGGCCAGCAGGATGTTGAGCGCGATCTCGTTTGGCGTCTTCTGCCGCTCCGCGCCTTCGACCAACGCGATCATGCGGTCGAGAAAAGTCTCGCCGGGATTGGCCGTGACCTGAATCCGGATCCAGTCGGAGAGCACTTTCGTGCCGCCGGTCACAGCCGATCGGTCGCCGCCGGACTCGCGTATCACCGGTGCCGACTCCCCGGTAATCGCACTCTCGTCGACCGACGCGACACCTTCGATGATTTCGCCGTCAGCAGGGATAACTTCACCCGCGGCCACGCGGACGACATCGCCTCTGCGCAGCGCCGTCGCCGGCACCTGCTCCATCGTACCGTCACGCTCGCGGGTCGCGGTGGTCTCGGTCTTGGCCTTGCGCAGCGTGTCGGCCTGGGCCTTGCCTCGACCCTCGGCCATCGCCTCGGCGACGTTGCCGAACAGCACGGTCAGCCACAGCCAGAACGTGATCTGGAACTCGAAACCGAGGTGACCCTGCCTGGTGATCGCGTCCTGCACGAACCGCCAGGTCGTCAGCACGCTGGCGATTTCCACGACGAACATCACCGGGTTCTTCGCCATCGTCCGCGGATGAAGCTTGCGCAACGAATCCCAGATCGCGCGGCTGACGATCTGCGAGTCCCAGATCGACGCCGATCCGACCTGTGCGTGAGTGGTCATCAGAACACCTGTCCGCTGTGCATCAGGAAGTGCTCGACGATCGGGCCGAGACTGAGCGCCGGGAAGAACGTCAGTGCGCCGACGATGACAACGACGCCGACCAGCAGCGAGCTGAAGAGCGGCGTCGTCACCGGGAACGTGCCGAGGGATGGTGGGACCAGCTTCTTGCGGCTCAGGCTGCCGGCGATCGCCAGCGGTGGAATCAGCATGCAGAATCGGCCGACGAGCATCGTCAGGCCGAGCGTCGTGTTGTACCAGCGCGTGTTGACGCTGATGCCGCCGAAGGCGGAACCGTTGTTGCCCGCCGCCGATGAGTACGCGTACAGCATTTCGGAGAGTCCGTGCGGACCCGG
>DASRJR010000506.1:0-3796 GCA_035649395.1 Vicinamibacterales bacterium | reverse complement strand
GCCGCATGAAACACGAACGACCCTTCGTTGCCGTCATCCCCAGGGTCCAGGCCGAAATCGCGTACCACACCGACGATCTCGAACCACTGTCCCGACGTCGCCACCGTTTCCGCGTATCCGGGATCGTCGGACTCCAGCTCGGGCGATGGAGCGTACCGGAGGCGACTCCCGATGGGCGAGGCCAGTCCCGAGGCGCGCGTAAAGCCGCGCGCGTAAGCCTCATTGACGATCACTGTCCGCGCAGAGGGGCTCCGATCGCCGTCGTGGAACGCGCGTCCGGCCACGATTGGACGATCGAATGCTTCGAAGAATCCCGGACCGACCCACGAGACGCTGAACCGATCGTCGAATGCCACGCCGCCGCCCGGCACCGTCTCGACGTCCGCGGTCCTATGCAGCGAACCCGTGCCGGGGACGCGGTCGGCGAAGGTAACCGCGATCACGCCGCCCTCCTGAGCGAGACGGCGCTCGAGCGCGCCGACGGTGCGACCGCGACGTGTTTGAAGAAGCGACGCGTCCTCGTAAGAGGGTCGGTCAACGTCGATCTGCGCGGCAAGGTAGTCACCGCTTGGAAATTGCGCGCGGATCGTCAACATGCGCATGGCCTGGCTCGTACTCTCCATCGCAGACGGAATGGCGATGGCGGTGAACGCGACCTGCACGATCATCGCGCCTGTCCAGACACGCCCGAACCGCAAGGTCGCGCCGCCGGTACCCAGATTCGCCAGATGCGTTTGCACGCGCGCGCTGGTCGCTCTGAGCGCCGGCAGGAGCGACAACATCACGGCGCTGCAAACCGCGAGGGCGCCGGCATAGACGATCGTTGTGAGCTCGAGACCAGGCGTCATCCAGAAGGGTGCGTCGTCGAACACGCTCTCGAGGCCCCACCTCAGCGCACCATCGGCAATCACGAGACCAACCGCCCCTGCAATCGACGCGAGCGCGAGCGTCTCGACGAACAGCTGTCCGACGATGCGGGCGCGGCTGGCGCCCAGCGCCGAACGTATCGCGATCTCCCCCTCTCGCATCGCCGTCCGCGCGAAGACCAGCGTCCCGACGTTCATGCACGCGATGATCAGCACGAGCACCACGGGCAGATTCGTCAGTGCAAGCTGCGCGAGGTCGCCGACCCCCACGATCACCCCCACTCGTACGACCCGTGGCCGCAGATGCTCGTGTGTGGCCGGAAGAGCCGCCGTAGCACGTTCTCCGAGCAGGCGGAGCTCGGCATCCGCTTGCTGCAGCGTGACGCCAGCCGCCAACCTGCCGATCACGCTGATCGCGTCTCCCCCCAGAGCCGCTGACGAGGCGCGCAGCTGCAGCGAGGTCCACGCGTGGTGGTTCACGGGATAGCCGAAACCATCGGGCATGACACCGATCACCGTCGCCGACGTGTTCCCCAACTTCACGACCGACCCGATCACGTCCCGTCGACCATCGAGTGCCCGTTGCCACACGTCGTAGCCGAGCACGACCACACGAGGCGCTCCAGCGAGGTCATCGGAATCCAGCAGGCCCCGGCCGAGCAGCGGAGGCACACGGGCCGTGCGGAACGCCGCGGATGTGAGCTCTGCAATCCGGATCCACTGAGGAGCCGCGCCGCTGACATTGAGGGTGCGCGTGTCGGTGCGGTACGCGCCGAGGTCCGCAATCGTCCGCACCTCGCGGCGCCACTCGAGAAAATCGCGCACCACGCGGGGTTCGGGCTGACTCGTCAGCACGTTTTGCGTCTCGATCAGGACGACGCGATCGCCGTCCGGCAGCGGGATGGTCGGCGCGACGAGTTTGCCCCACAGGTCGTACCAGCCGGCGCCGATACCGATGGCGATCGCGAGCGCGAAGCCGCCGGCGATCGTCAGGCCCGGATACTTCACGAGCATCCGGATTCCGAGCTTGTAGTCCTGCAGCACGTGCGGTTAGACGCGGAAGAGTATCACCCAGTTCGACGCAGCCGCGCGGCATTCACGCTAGAATCCCGGGCACTCGTGATCGGACAGATTCTCGGTCCCTATGAAGTCGTCGCGAAGATTGGCGATGCCCACATTCACGTGCTGACCAACTGGCGCGAACGACTGAGTCAACGCAAGTAGCGTCAGCGTCGTTTTCGCTTGCGCGTGCGCGTCGCGCTCCCCGGCACCACGCCAAACCGCGGATCATTGCGCGCGATTCGCCTGGCAACCGATTCCACCGTCGATTCGAAGTTGCGGTGCGTCGAATCGATGTAGAGCCATTTTCGCAGCACGTGATGCGGCGTCAGCGCGGGAAAGTCGGCGCGAATCGAGGCGTGATGCTCGTGAGCCGTGCAGACCAGCACCCCGTGCCACTTCCAGCGGCCGGTCTTCGTCGGCTCGACGAGCACCAACATCTGACGCTCGTGCACGTATGCCGCGAGCCCGCCGAACATGCGCTTCGTGAAGAAGGTCGCGTGCCCGGCGAACGCGTCGAGAATCCACTCGTTGTCGAACGTCTTCATGGACCAGGGCGGCGTCGAGCCACGACGCGCGACTCTCAGCGAAGTGGTAGCCAGATCTCGGTCTCGAGCGCTGTCGGCAGCACCGTGCGTGCGTCGTTCAAGTATTCCTCGACGACCGGTGCATTGTCCGGCTCCTCGCCGCTCTGCGCTAGCCACGTTCCGTACAACCACTTGTACGGACGTTCGAGCTCCGCGTATGGGCCGACGTGGAGGACGACGGCGTATCGCCCGCCTCGGATTTCCCCGAGCTGCAGCTCCCCGGTCGGCGTCTTCCCGTCGGGAAGGGCCAGGCACGCATCGGCGCGCAGCGCAGTGACCGGCGTCGCCACCGGGTCGTCGTAGTAGACGCCGAACGTTCGGATCTGAGGGCCGAGCAGGCCTTGTCCGGCGGCGAGCGCGAGCAAGCGCTCGAAGGTGCTGCCGATGTTCATGTAGGCGCCGTGATGGCGCAGGGCGGCCACTCGAATCGGTCTGGTCTGCCGGATCGTGGCCTCGTAAGTCATCGTCTCCATCGCACTCTCCTCTCGGTTCGCGGTTGGCATGGGAACGAACGAGGCCCGATAGCGGGCCGGCGGAACGGCATACGCGGCTTTGAAGGCACGCGTGAACGCCTCCTGACTGCCGTAACCGGCACGCCGCGCGACGCGAGCGACCGGCAGCTCGCCGGTGATCAGCTCCACCGCGGCCCGGTGCAGGCGCAGCCGGCGCACGGTGTCGGCCGCCGTCTCCCCCTGCATCGCCCGGTAGACGCGATGGAAGTGATACGGCGAGAGGCAGGCCACGTCGGCGAGACGGGTCAGATCGAGCGTGTCATCGAGATGATCGGCGAGCCACCGGAACACACGTTCGAGCCGCTCCGCATAGTCGCTGCGTGTCGTTCGTTCGTTCATGCGACTCGATCGTAGGGAGATGGCTTTGACTTGGATTGCGATCTTCCGCGCGTCAATCCCGGACCCAACGACGGATCACGGCGGCGACCCGATCGCCCTCGAAGCACACTGCCCGCAAACGGTAGTAGCCGTTGTTCGGGCTGCGGCTGTACATCCAGCAGTTCTCGAGCGGCGGGCCGAGCGCCTGCAGAACACTCTCGCGTGGCATGCCCAGGCGCACGCCGCGGGCGCCGCACGGATCGATCGGCTGTGCCTCGGCCACTGCCTGCGATTCGATGCGAACCATCACGCACTCGTTCGGCCGCTCGCCAAAGAACATGAACTCGCGCAGCGGAGTGCCCACCCGGCCGTGCACCTGCTGCCGGCTCTCGCCTTCCTTGACGCTGTTGAGCGTCTCTTCGGAGAATCCCGGTGCGAACTGAGTGCTGTCGCG
>DASRJR010000505.1:0-7530 GCA_035649395.1 Vicinamibacterales bacterium | reverse complement strand
GGGTTCCGAGGGGGACGATTAAATCCATGAAGAGCGACTTCCCAAACCAAAATCATGGATTTACCGCTCTTCGTAATACAACCATAAGGTTCTATCACAACCTCCTGGCGATTGCGACCTATCGCGACCCCTCTGGAGGTGCAAAACAGTGTGTTTTGCACCGTTTTGGACCAGTTCACCCCCAAATAGCTGGGACGAACTGCGGCGGCAGCCTGGCGCCCACCCCCGCGCTCCGCCTCCCCCGCAGAGCAGGAGATCGATGGGACGAACCGCGCCACAAACGTCATACTCCGGCCGTCCCGTCACGCGCCATCGGGATTCCCACCATGTCCGACCTCATTAAGCCCTAACTCTCCAACGCTGATACCAGTAGGGGCGAACAGTCCCGGGCCATTGTCCCGCTGTGGCTCGGGTGTTTCGATGGTCCTCCACAGAACGAGGGAGAGATCATGCGCTGCAAACTGTTGTCGGCTCTTCTTGTTGCCGCGTTGTTCTCGGTCACTGCGGCCGCGCAGGTACCGACCGGAACGATCTCGGGACGGGTGACATCCTCCGACGGGCTGGCGCTGCCAGGCGTGACCGTCACAGCCACCTCACCGAGCCTGCAAGGCGAACGCACCATTGTGACGACCGCCAACGGCGACTTCATCCTGCCGCTGCTCCCACCCGGCGATTACAGGGTGATGTTCGAGTTGAGCGGCTTTCAGGCAACGACCAGACAGGTTGGCCTTGCCGGTACACAGGTGGTGACGCTCAACGAGACCCTCACCGTGGGCGGCGTCGTCGAGCGGATCGAGGTGACCGCTTCGTCCGAGCCGTTCGTGCAGACGGCGACCGTTGCGGCGAAATTCAAGCAGGACCTCATCGCGACGCTGCCGACGAACCGATCGCTCGACGCAACGATCCTGATGGCCCCCGCGGTCCACGCGACCGGCCCGGCCGGCGGCTACAGCATCTCGGGCGCGACGTCGTTCGAGAGCCTCTTCACCGTGGATGGTGTGGTCGTCACCGAGAACCTTCGCGGGCAGCCCTATACGCTCTATATCGAGGATGCGATTCAGGAGACGACGGTGGCAACCGCAGGCGTGTCCGCGGAGTTCGGGCGATTCGGCGGCGGACTCGTCGCGGCCATCACCAAGTCGGGCAGCGATCGTTTCAGCGGCACCTTCCGCGAGTCGATCAACAACGACGACTGGCGCACCAAGACGCCCTTCAACGAAGCCAAGCTCGATAAGGTGGTGCCGACGCACGAGTACACCTTCGGCGGGCCAATTGCGCGCCGGCAGCTGTGGTTCTTCAACGCGGGACGATTCCAGGATCAGCAGAATGCGCGCACCACCCAGGTGACGGCGATTCCGTTCGTGCGCGACAGCGACGAGAAGCGCTACGAAATCAAGGGCACCTATTCGCCGATCGCCGGCCACTCGGCAAAGGTGTCGTACAGCAAGATCAATCAGCTGGTGAAGAACTTTCAGTTCCAGAACGTCATGGACACGAGAAGCCTGTACAACCAGGGCCAGCCGCAAGATCTCCTGTCGCTTCACTACACCGGCGTGCTCACCTCTCGCTTCTCGCTCGAAGGGCAATGGGCCCAACGCAAGTTCACGTTCACCGGCGCCGGGGCGACCTCGACCGACCTCATCGACGGCACGCTCTTGATCGATCTGTCGCGCGGCGGCACCGCGTTCCGTTACTGGGCAGCGACGTTCTGCGGCGTGTGTGACGACGAGGAGAGAAGCAATACGGACGTGATCGTGAAGGGGTCGTATTACCTCTCGACCAGCGGCCTCGGCGCCCACAACATGGTGTTCGGCGTCGACAGTTACAACGATCACCGGTTCGCCAACAACCACCAGTCGGGCAGCGACTACCGCATCCTCGGCACCTCGACGGTGCAGCGCGGCACGGATATCTGGCCGGTCTTCCAACCGAACTCGACGATCATCCAGTGGAATCCGATCACGCTGTCGAGCCAGGGCACCGACCTGCGGACCAACTCCCTCTTCGTCAACGATCAGTGGCATTTCAACCGGCACTTCACCTTCAGCCTCGGGCTGCGGTGGGATGCCAACCAGGGCGAGGACGCGGCCGGCAATTCGGTCTCGGACAGCAGCAAGCTGAGCCCGCGTTTGTCGGTCGTTTACGACCCGACCGCCACCGGCACGTGGTCGACGTCGGGAAGCTTCGCGCGGTACGTCAGTGCCTTGAACACGGGAATCGCCGACGTTTCGGCCGGAGGGAACCCGATCACCTATCAGTGGCCCTACATGGGGCCGGCCATCAACCCCGATCCAAACGGCGCGCTGACGTCGACGCCCGACGCCATCCGGCAGGTGTTCGATTGGTTCAATGCGAACGGCGGCGCGAGCCGGCCCTTGAGCTTTGTCGACGTGCCCGGCGTGTCGTCGCGGATCGGAGATTCGCTCGATGCGCCGAACGTGAACGAGTGGGCGTTCGGCGTCTCGCGTCAGATCGGCGACCGCGCATCGGTGCGCGCCGACTTCGTCTATCGCGACTTCAACGACTTCTACGCCGCGCGCGCCGACTCGTCCACCGGTCAAGTCAGCGATAGCGGCGGACGAGTCTACGACCTGACGTTGCTCGAAAACGCCGACATCGTCGACCGGCAGTACAAAGGGGTGACGTTCCAGGCGGCCTATCGCGCCGGCGCTCGGGTCAACGTCGGCGGCAACTACACCGTGTCGAAGGCCTCGGGCAATTTCGACGGCGAGACCTCGGCGAGCGGACCGGTGACGACGCAGCTGCTGCGGTTTCCCGAGTACGTTCAGGCCCGGTGGAACAGTCCCGAGGGCGACCTGAGCATCGATCAGCGGCATCGCGCGCGACTGTGGGGCACGTATCGCCTTCCTGGTCCCGAGTCGATGGGCGCGTTCGACATCGGCGTCGTGCAGATTCTCGAATCGGGCGTGCCGTATGCCGCCGTCGGACCGCTCAACACGATCCCGTTTGTCACTGGCGCGAACTATCTGAATCCGAGCGGCGATCGTCCGGACGGCTTCTGGAACTACTACTTCTCGCCGCGCGACGCGTTCAGGACCGAGGCGACGTATCGCACCGACCTCGCTGTCAACTACTCGTATCGCATTCCGAGCCTGTCGACCGTCGACCTGTTCTTCCGCGGCGAGCTGCTCAACGTGTTCAACAAGTTCCAGCTCTGTGGTTGTGGCGGTACCGTCTTCAACAACGGTGGTGCCACCGACCTTCGCAAGATCAACCAGGGGATCCTGACACCGGCGAACTCGGCCACCATGCAATCGTTCGACCCGTTCACGCAGACGCCGGTCGAGGGCGTGAACTGGGCCAAGCGGGCCAACTTCGGTACGCAGGTCGATCAGTTCTCGTGGACGACGCCACGAACGTTCCGGTTTAGTTTCGGCGCGAGATTCTGACGCGTGTAGGAATCAGGAATCGGGAATCAGGAATCAGGCGTGGGCCAGGGTGCGGGAGTCAGGTCCAGGCGTCGTTAAGCGCGCACGTGCAGGCCGGGCTTGTTCTTTAAGCCCGGCAGACCAGACGCTAGAATCACCTGGTTGCCTCATCGCATCGTAGTCATTCCAGGCGACGGCATCGGCAAAGAAGTCACTGCCGAAGCCGTCAAGATTCTCGAGGCAGTCGGCGGCCTCGAACTCCACCACCTCCCCTGGGGCGCGGATCACTACCTTGCCACCGGCGAGACGATCCCTGCTGACGGGTACGACACGCTGCGGTCGTTCGACGCGATCCTGATCGGTGCGCTCGGCGACCCGCGCGTGCCCGACAACCGTCACGCGCGCGACATCCTGCTCGGCATGCGCTTCGAGCTCGATCTCTATGTGAACTACCGGCCCGTCCGGCTGCTCGACGACCGCCTGTGCCCGCTGAAGGGACGGACGCGCGCCGACATCAATTTCGTCGTGTTTCGAGAAAATACCGAAGGCGTCTACGTCGGCGTTGGCGGACGCTTCAAGGCCGGCACACCGGACGAGGTCGCGGTTCAGGAAGAGATCAACACCTACAAGGGGGTGCGACGGATCGTCGAGCACGCATTCGAGTTCGCTCGCCAGCGCCGGCTGCGCGTCACGATGACCGACAAGAGCAACGCGATGGCCCAGGGCCACGCGCTGTGGCAGCGCGTGTTCCGCGAGATGGCGGCCGCCTATCAAGACGTGCCGAGCCAGCATCTCTACATCGACGCGCTCGCGATGATGCTGGTGCAGGACCCCGGCCAGTTTCAGGTGATCGTGACGAACAATCTGTTCGGCGACATCATCACCGACATCGGCGGCGCGCTGCAGGGCGGTCTCGGCATGGCGGCGTCGGGCAACCTCCATCCCGGCCGTACGTCGATGTTCGAGCCCGTGCACGGCTCGGCGCCACCGCTGGCGGGAAAGGACGTCGCGAATCCAATCGGCGCGATCCTCTCGGCCGCGTTGATGCTGGAAACATTCGGCCGTGACGAAGACGCTCGCCGAATCGAGCGTGCAGTCGAGGATGCCGTGCACGCCGGCGACACGACGCGAGATGTTGGCGGGACGCTCGGGACACGCGCTTCGGGGAGCGCAATCTTGAAGCGAATGTCTTAGTGCGCCGGGCCTAGAAGGCCCTGCCTACACCGTCCCTGAGCGCTTACAGACAGCGTGGGCCGGGCCTTTCAGGCCCGGCATGCGCGTGCTGCGAGGTACTCGAACGTTCCCCTATAATCCGGCGAATGAATCGCTGGCGGATTCCTATCGGCGCGGTCCTCGTCCACATCTGCATCGGGTCCGTCTACGCGTGGAGCACGTTCAATCGGCCGATCCAGGCGATCTTCCCGGACGCGCCGTGGTGGTTCAGCCCTCCCTATACGACGTTCACGACCGCGCTCGCGCTGCTCGGCTTGAGCGCGGCATTCGGCGGCCCGTGGGTCGAGCGGAGAGGCCCTCGTGTCGCCGCCACTGCGGCGGCCATCTTCTTCGGCACGGGTCTCGTCATCGGCGGCATCGGGCTCGCGCTGCGTCAGTCGGTGCTCGTCTTCCTCGGGATGGGCGTGATCGGCGGGATCGGCTGTGGACTCGGCTACATCTCGCCGGTGAGCATGCTGGTCAAGTGGTTTCCGGATCGCCGCGGCATGGCCACCGGCATGGCGATCATGGGATTTGGCGGCGGCGCGTTCGTCGCCGGCTACCTCAACGTCTTGTTCATGGATCTGATGGGCGTCGCGATGACCGTGATCGCGCTCGGCGCGACCTATCTCGTCGTGATGCTCGCGGGGTCGCGGCTGATGCGCCTGCCGCCGCTGAACTGGACGCCGCCTGGATGGACGCCGCCGACCAAGCTCAATCCGATGATCGCGTCGACCAGCGTGACGCGCGACGAGGCGATCCGCACACTGCAGTTCTATCTGCTGTGGGGGATTCTGTTCATCAACGTGACGGCAGGGATCGGCATCCTGGCGCAGGCGTCGCCGATGATGCAGGACATGTTCAAGCGCACGCCGATCCAGGCGGCCGCAGTGGTGTCGATCATCAGCCTGTTCAACGCGGGCGGGCGGTTCATCTGGGCATCGGGCTCCGACTACATCGGCCGGCGCAACACCTACACCGTGTTTTTCGTCGCGCAGTTCATCCTGTTCCTGATGATTCCGGGCCTGGCCGCAAACGGCCAGTGGTGGCTGTTTCAGATCAGCCTGTTCATCGTCTTCACGATGTACGGCGGCGGCTTCGCCACGATTCCGGCGTTCCTGGCCGACATCTTCGGGCCGCAGAACGTTGGCGCCATCCACGGTGCCCTGCTCACCGCGTGGACCGCTGCGGCCATCGTCGGGCCGGTGATCATCACGGAGCTGTCGAACCGGGCCAAGGCAGCGCTTCCACCGGGAGCGGACCGCGTGAACATCTACGACACGCCGCTGCAGGTGCTGGCCGCTCTGCTTGCGGTCGGGTTTGTGTTGACGCTGCTCGTGCGCCCGCTGCGGGCAAGTGCCCGCCCCGCGACGCACGCGACCGTGGTGCCATCACGCATGTAGTGCCGGCTTTAGCCGGACCGTAGGGGCCGCCTTTAGGCGGCCCGGAATCTGCGGCGAATTTCTGCATTCCCGGTGATATAGTCGTCGGGCTCTGGCGACCACGAAATACAGCCCGGGTTTTACTGAAACAAAGTAACGGAGGTCCGGCTCACGCCGGACTCTACGTACGGTCCGCCTGAAGGCGGACGCTACGTACATCCAGACAGGAGTTCTTCGACATGGCAGCGGACTTCTTTCTCGGCGAGTCGCTGGTTGGCGACGGCAACGAGGTCGCGCACATCGACCTGATCATCGGCTCCAAAACGGGGCCTGCCGGTAGCGCCTTCTGCAATGCGCTCGCGAACAACAAGGATGGCTTCACGACCCTGCTCGCCGTGGTCTCCCCGAACCTTCCGGCGAAGCCCGATACCCTGCTCTTCAACAAGGTCACGATCAAGGGCGCGAAGCAGGCGGTGCAGATGTTCGGACCCGCGCAGGCCGCCGTCGCCCGCGCCGTCGTCGACTCGGTCGAGAGCGGCGTAATCCCGCGCGACAAGGCCGATGACCTCTGCATTCTCGTCGGCGTGTTCATCCACTGGGAAGCGAGTGACGATAACAAGATCTACGACTTCAACTATCAGGCGACGAAGGAATCGATCGCGCGCGCGCTGGGCAAGAAGCCGGCCGTGAACGACGTCATCGCCGGCTCGAAGACGGCAAAGCATCCGTACTCTCCAAAGTAGTTCTGTTTTCAGCTTCTCGGGCCGGGTCTTCGAAGACCCGGCCTACACTGGCCACGTGCGTAAGCTCCTGCTTCAACTCGACACGTCTTCTCATCCCAGCGTCTTCGATCAAGTCGTCGCCTACGACGCCGGCGCCGACGAGATCATGAGCTACGGTGGCATCACCGACGCCGACGTTCGCGATCTCGTTCATGGGTGCATCTTCACGCGCGGCCCCAAGGACCTGCACCACACCGCGATCTTCATCGGCGGCACGGACATGGCGGCAGGCGAGAAGCTGCTCGCCGCGGTCAAGAAAGCGTTCTTCGGGCCGATGCGCGTCTCCGTCATGCTCGATTCGAACGGCTCGAACACGACGGCCGTTGCCGCGGTGGCGAAGATTCAGAAGGCCGCGGGATCGCTCGACGGCAAACGCGCGGTCATCACTGCCGGTTCTGGCCCGGTCGGGGTGCGCGCAGCAGGCCTGCTCGCCAAGGCTGGCGCCGACGTGACGATCACGACGCGGCGACAGACGACGGGCGCGATCGCGGCCTCGATCACACAGCGATTCGGCGGACGGGTGCACGAGGTCACGATGACGGACAGTTCCGGCGCCGCCAACGTGCTCGAAGGGGCGGAGGTGGTCCTCAACGCCGGATCGGCCGGCGTGTGCCTGGTGCCGAAGCCGGCGTGGGAAGGGCGTCCGGGCCTGCGCGTCGCGGCCGACATCAATGCCGTTCCGCCGCTTGGCGTCGAGGGGGTGGACGTGATGGACAACGGCGCCGACCACGGCGGCGTGACGACGTTCGGCGCCCTCGGGATCGG
>DASRJR010000504.1:0-7391 GCA_035649395.1 Vicinamibacterales bacterium | reverse complement strand
ACCGCACCTCGTTCAAGGGACCGGCCGGCACGTTCGTCCTGCGCGACAGCCCGCGCGACCTGCTCTTCGTCGCCACCGGTACCGGCATCGCGCCCTTCCGATCGATGCTCTGGTCGCTCGCAGACGCGCGGACCGAGCGTGGTATCACACTCCTCTGGGGACTGCGCAGCGAACGCGACCTGTATTACCAGGACGAGTTGATCGCCCTCGGCAAGCGATTGCCGCACTTCACGTTCATCACGACGTTATCGCAGCCGACCGGTGACTGGCGCGGTGCCATCGGACGAGTCACGCCATTGGTCGGGGCGTCCGTCACCAGCGTGGCCAACCTCGAAGTGTTCCTGTGTGGGAATGGCGGAATGATCCACGACGTTCGCGACATCGTCCGACAGAAGGGACTCCGCCCGATTCGCGTCGAGCAGTACTACGCGTAGGTCCGGCTGAAAGCCGGACCCCACATCGTCCGGCTGAAGCCGGACACTACATCGTCCGGCTGAAGCCGGACACTACATACGTAGCGAAGGACTACTTCAGCTCATAGTCGATGAACAGCGGATCGATCTTCACGGTCCCGGCGTTCTGTACCGACTGCTGCTCATTGCTGAAACTCTGCCAATCGGCCGACGAGAACATCCCGTCGAACTGATCGGGGTCATTCCCCGTCTCAGCCCCCTTCTTCACCCAACCGATATCAGAGCGCACGACACGACCATTGCACTTTTCCATCAGGCGTTTGTACAGCGCGCGCGTCGGCATCGTGTTCCACCCTTTGTTCTGGGCCACCTGGCGATCGAGCGGAATGAACGCAACCAGGGCGTTCTGTTCCATCTTTTCCAGTCCGTTGTCTCTCGCCGTGGCGTTATGACTGGAGTGGTGCCCGACTTTGTAGAACACGGTGCGTTTGAGTAGATCTCCGGTCGTCACGGTTTGCTGGGCGCCCGCCTCGTCGGTCACGGTCCATGTGAGCTCCGTTGGCGTCGACCAGGACTGCCAGTTTCCACGCTGCGCATCAGCCGGAAACAGCAGCACTCTGCCGTCGGCGATGCGTTCGAAGGCGAGTACCAGACTGGTGTTATTCGTGCGGTTATCCAGCTGCAGCGTCAGGATTGAACTGAAGCCAAGCCAATCGGAATCCACGCGTCGCCATGCATTCTCCGAGGCGTCGTACGCCGGATATAGCGAGCGGCTGCCGGCGACCCGGCTGTCCGACCGTTGGAATCGCTGGTCGAACGGTACTTCCTTGCTGAACTCATCGCGTTTGAGATAGTCCAGCTGCGCCAGGTAATCCTCGCGTGAAGCGGCGTTCAAGAATGCCAGTGCCGCCGCGGTCATTCCGGCGACCGGGTACGGGTACAGGTCGCCGCCTCCCGCCTCTCCGGTATCGTCAATGGCTTGCTTGCTCCGCGGCGGGCCCAAGACGTACACGCGAAAGCCCGGCAGCCAGTCATCGACATCGACGAGAGTCCCCGGCTGCAGATAGTCGGCTTCGCGCGTGCCGAAGCCCGTGCGCACGAGCTCCATGGCTTTGTGAATGGTGGGTGCGAACACATTGGCGGCGAGCACATCGTCGCCAAAAAAACTCAGCACCTGCTCGGCCTTCGTCGCGAGCCGTTCGAGCTCCTTTCCCGACGGCGTCCCCTGCGCCGCGTACTGACGCATCGCGCGGACGCCCATGATCGCCGCCAAACCGAGATCGTCGTCGTACTTCTTCAGATCTTGCGCGAGCTGGTCGGACGGATTCTCGGTCCACGCCACCCAAAAGCGGTCGATCGTGATGTGGTCCTTGAACACGTCATCGCCGCTGGAAAACCCACTCAAGTGGTCTTTGTGCTCGTGAGTGGCGACCATCGCGTGAAGATGTCCACCCGTCGTCTGGCGAATGTGGTCCACGACGGTTTCCATCGTGTTCCCGTTCGTCGTCGCGCCCAGTGTTCCGCAGTCGATGAGGACGTGTCTCACGTCGGCATCGGCTCCGAAGGTCAGGAGGAAGCAGTCACCGAGTCCCTGACGGTACATGCGCACCCGCACCGGCGGAACTCCGGCCGCGGCAAGCGGACTGCGGTTCGCGGAATTGCCCCCTCTTCGACGCGCAGGCCGCGGCCGCCGCGACTTTCGCTTCACTCCTGTCGATCGTTTCGCCATACGTCACCTGCAACCGCTGTCGGAAGCCGATGCGGTTATCCCCCGCGGTGGATCAACGCGAACGGCTCGGCCTCGTCCCGATCCAATTGCGGTGCGCCAAAGTACGTCGCCGCCAGCGACTCGCCCGCATGCAACGCGAATTCGCGTTGACGCGCAAGCCTGGTATCGCTCGTGAGATTCTTCCGGATGCAGTAGCTGATTTGCTGTGTTTGCAGGTTGCCGACGACCGTGCACCCGCCTTCCACGACCATCTGTTCGCCGCCAGCGATCGTGCCGTCGACCGGGACGAGCTTGTCCTGCAGCAGCGTGAGGATGATCTGTGGCGCAACGCCACCATCCGGGCACTCACGCCATGCCATTCGCAAGGCGTGCACCTCGAATGACGGTATTTCGGTGTCGGGCTTGAAGCGAGTCGGGTCGATGCCGAGGAACTTGGCGTCACCGGCGCTGGCCGCGTTACCCATGAAGTGGTTCAGCAGCCACCCGTGAATCTCGCGGCGCGCCTCACGCGAGCGGAAGAAAATCTCCTCGCGCCCGGCACTGAACGGCTGGCCCTGAGCGTAGCTGCCAAGCCGTTGGAGCGCAGCCCTCAAACGGGCGGACGGCTGCGGCTGTTCGAATTCCGCGCGACGCCATCGGAGGCTTTCCTCGCTCAGACTCCGCACGTGAATTGGATAGATGCCGCGGCGTCGGAACGCCTCGATGAAGGCGACACGGTAGCCGAGATCGTCGTCGGTCACGAGGTCTGCATCCGCGGTGATCACGGCGCGCAGGTACTCGCCGAACGTGATGTCAACCGGTGGACAGTAGTCCAGCGCCCGGATGCACATACCGAGGACGTGCCTGGCCGATTTCGCCGCCTCGTTCGCCAGCCGGTTCACCAAATCCGGATGAATGGCGCCAGGCTGCAGCACACCTGAGCCGCCGGTCGCCAGCCGAAGGAGATCCCCGGTCCGACGCTCGTAAATCGACAGGAACGCATCGAAGATCGCCCCCACGAGAATGCCGCCACGACTATGCGCCTCGAACTTTTGATTCAACTCCTCGGGTTTGGGCTGATGCGGCACCCACTCCTTGAGAACCGGATCGAAACGCCCGATCGCATCGCGCAGCGCGCCGCGCCGGCCGGTCGTCCGGCCGAACTCTCCGGCCAGTTGTCCGAGCAGGTTTTCGTGCCATCGGAGCTCCCCTCTCGTGGTCGCGATCTGATGGCGAAGGATGTCGGGATAGGTGAAGTGCTGAAACAGCGCGACGATGTCGGCGAAGGCTTCATGGAACGCGCGGACATCGGGATTGGAAGCATAGACGTATCGCCGATGCATGCCGTCCAGCAGTGCGTGCGTGGTTTCATGCGCGACGATGTCGTGCGACAGGCACGAAAACACCGTGCTCCCCGGCATGTGCCCGGCGGGGTCGTCGCTGCTCGCCTGGTAATAGCCGAACAGCAGGGCAATCTTCTGCGGCGAGTAGTATGCATTCGGCTCGCGCAGCGCATGCGGGTAGACGCGGAGCTGACCGACGTAGTGTGAGTCGTCCTTGGGATCGGCACCCGGCCGCGGCGGCCCGGCTCGCCACAGGGCACGCCGGCCAAGCGCGTGCTCGAAGTTCTGGATCGTCTTCATCGCCACGGCGTACGCCATCTGCTGATGAAATTGCGGCGTGCCTTCGCTCGGCGGCAGTCCGTCCTGCGCCAGGATGTCGTGATCGTTGAGATCGACAGGATCGTAGAAGCATCGACTCGCCGGGTCGTGATCGATGACCTCGACGTACTCGCCACTCGGTCCGGGTTGGAGATGTTCCTCCCAGCGCACATTGAAGGTGACCACACTCACCGGCGCCGTTTCGAGCCGGGTCGCCAGGCTCGGATCGGCGGCGAAGCCGCGGAGGGCACGGTATGGCGGAACCGGCGGCCGAAACGCGGGCGACTCCTCGGTGGCGGCCGCGTACTGTGGTGCATCTGCAGGCTTGTCGGAGCGACGCGGACGGATGCGGCTCCCCTTCCTGGCCGCTCGCTCCGCATCGCTCGGACTGAACGTCGGTACCGTCGGGGAAGAGAATCGCTGCTGCAGCAGCTGCTCGGCTCGCTGCCGCAACGTGTTCGAGACCTCGTCGTCCGGCCGATCGACGACCATTTGCAGGAACGTCTTCTGCTGCGCCAGCGGAATGTCCGGCGCATCCGGATCAGGAATGGCGATCTCGAACGGATTCGGCTGATCGAGGCCTTCGCCTCGCATGAAGACCTGAGAGGCCTCCTGCGCAAGCAGCTCGCCGATTCGCGGATCCTCTCCCTCGATGCCGAAGCCGAGCCCGCCGAACAGGACCTTCATCAGTCCAAAGCGCGCCGAGTCCTCCTTCGTCTTGACGAGGTCCGCGGCCGGCAGCGGCTGCACGCCGAGCGCATCATTGGCGCGCAACGCGCCATTGCCGACCTCTTGTTCTGAAACCCCGGACGCGTTCTGGTCGGCCGTGGAGAACAGCGCGTGACGGACAGCCTCGACGGCCATCCACGGTTCCGCGTACGTCTCGAGCTCGGATCGATGTTTCTGGATGTACAGCGCGGCTGCCGCCGCAATCTGGGGCGTGGCCGCCGACGTCCCACGCCCATCCATGTCGACCACATGCCGGCAGCCCCACTGGGCCCACGGGATGTTGGGCGTGAAGGCCGCCATCGCGGTGCCCATCTTGCTTCGCGGCCCCCAGTTCCCCTGCATCGTGCCGAACGGCAGCCCGTGATACGAACGGAAATTGGCCATCACGCCGCACGCGGCGATCACGCGTCCGAATCGAGCCGGGTACACGATCGAGCGGCCGAGCGCGCCGACGAATCCTGCCGAGAAGTGATTGCCGGCCGCGGTCACGAGCACGACCCCGGCATCGTAGGCACGGTTGACCGCATCGGCCCACGCCTGCGACGGCAATCCGCCGAGGCTCATCGAGAGCACGTGGATCGGGGCACCGGCCGTCGTTCGCAACGACGCCGCGTAATCAATCCCACGCGCGATGCTGCTCGTGTAG
The DNA here is from genome assembly GCA_035649395.1 of Vicinamibacterales bacterium. Classification (GTDB taxonomy): domain Bacteria; phylum Acidobacteriota; class Vicinamibacteria; order Vicinamibacterales; family UBA2999; genus Gp6-AA40. The sequence continues at coordinate 2,234 of DASRJR010000504.1, read as the reverse complement.
AGCTGAATCACACTCTTCGCCACTCGCACCGGGACGACATCAGCATGAGGAGCACCACCAAGAAAATCGTCGAACGAGTACTTGGTGTTCCTGAATGCGAAGCGTCCGCCGGCGAGGATGCCGAGCGTGCCAATGCCATGTCCGGGATTCAGTGCGGGGCCGGTGACGAAGGGATCCTCGGCATTGTCTGGCGGACGGTCGTCGACGAAGTTGCGTTGCAGATCGAGCCGCAGGTGAAGAGGTTTCGAGTCGTGCTCCGAGTAGCCGGTGTCGAGGTGTGCGATCCGCACGCGATCGCCGTCCCCCGGAACGCCAATGGCCTGCCGCGCGAGCACCAGGCCTGAGTATTCGGCCGACAAGTGCCAGGCGAACTCGCGACCGACCGGAATCTTGCCGTTCTTTGCTTCCTGGTCGTCGAACTGGCACGCGGCACTCGGCGTATGGACGAAGGGCCAGGACTGCACGAGGTCTGGCTCCACGAAGTCGACACCAGCAGCAGCGGCGAAGGGAGCCGTCGCGCTGACCGCGTCGTGAATCAGATCCCACGGGTTCGCGCCCGCGAGAGCAGTGTCCGGCGCCTTCGCACGAAGCCACACCGGCCGAACGTCCGCGGCAGTAGCCGCGAACGCGTCGCCGTCCGCGCGGGGGAACAACGGCTCGAGCTCGAACTCGACTCCGCCCACGGACAATCGCCGCGAATCGGCGGCAGCAGTGAAGCCGAGCGCGTCGGGCGCGGACACTCGGAGCAGGAGACCGGCGAATTGAGGCGTCATGTGATTTGGCGTGTGAGCGTACGGAGCAACGCTACACTACAGGCTTCAACGGATCTACCGGAGGCGCTCGACCGCGAGTTCTCGCCCGACGTTCGCGGGCGACTGCGATCGGCTCAGGGCGAGATAGATCGCGAAGCTCAGACCGAACGTGACGAACCAGGCGTAGGTGTACAGCGAATCCAGCAGATTCGGATTCGACACCTGCCCGCCCGGAGTGAGCGCGGCTCGCAGGAACCCAGGAACGACAGGAAGGACGCCCAGCGCCAGGGCGCACATCGCGCGATAGTTGACGCCGCCACTGTAACGATAGCAGCCGTCCATCTTGAACAGGTCGGCTGGCGACAACTGGCGTCGGCGCAGTAACCAGTAATCGGCGATCAACACGCCGCCGATCGCGCCCATCAGGCTCGAGTAGCCAATGAGCCACGTGAAGATGTACGCAGCCGCATCGGCGTACAGCTTCCACGGCATCATCAGTATGCCGATCACAGCAGTGATGAGCCCTCCTGTGACATAGCTGATGCGGCGCGGCGCAAGACTCGAGAAATCGTTGGCGGGCGACACGACGTTCGCCGCCATGTTGGTCGTGAGCTGCGCCAGCATGACGACCAGCGCGCCGAAGACGATCACCGGCACGCTGCCGATGCGCGCGATCACGGCGACCGGATCCCAGATCGCTTCGCCGAACACCACGATCGTGGCGCTCGTGACCGCCACGCCAATGAAGGCGAAGGCCGTCATCGTGGCGGGCAAACCCAGCGCCTGACCGAGCGCCTGCGATCGTTGGCTGCGCGCGTAACGAGTGAAATCCGGAATGTTGAGGCTGAGCGTCGCCCAGTAGCCGACGTTGGCCGTGAGCCCCGCGGGAAACAGCTGCCAGAACGGCACGTGCGTCGTCTGCAGCCGCGTGGACTCGCTCAGGATCCGACCGAGGCCGCCGCCTCGGTACGCCGCCCATGCCAGCAGCAGCGCTCCACCGCCGAGCAGCAGCGGCGCCGACCACCCTTCCAGTTTCTTGATGCCGTCGAGTCCCTTGACGATGATGGCGACCTGCACGATCCAGAACGCGGCAAACGCGATCCAGATGTTGCCGGGAACCATCGTCCAGGCCGGCCACGCCGCCATCATCAACGCGTGCAGCGCCAGACCGCCGATCCACGTTTGAATGCCGAACCAGCCGCACGCGACGAGCGCGCGCAGGATGGCCGGAACGTTCGCGCCTTTGACGCCGAAGCTGGCGCGGCACAGCACGGGGAACGACACGCCGTACTTCGTACCGGCGTGCGCGTTGAGAATCATCGGCAGCAGGACGATCGAGTTGCCGAGCAGGATGGTGATCATCGCCTGCCACCACGTCATGCCCTGCTGCATGAGGCCCGAGGCCAGGGTATACGTGGTGATCACCACGCTCATGCCGATCCACAGCGCGGCGATGTGATAGGTGGACCAGGTGCGCCGCGC
>DASRJR010000503.1:0-3696 GCA_035649395.1 Vicinamibacterales bacterium | reverse complement strand
CGGGCGGGACGAATCGAGTCAAGATTTCCAACGGCGGCGGCATCGACCCGACATGGTCCCGGACGCGACCGGAGCTGGTCTACGCGACCGGCGATCAGCGCATCATGTTCGTCAGGTATCAGGTGAACGGCGATACGTTCACTCCGGAAAAACCGCAGCCGTGGTCGGACGTCCGTTTCGTCCCTCGGTATCGACTGGGCCCGACGCGGAACTTCGACCTTCATCCCGACGGTAATCGCGTAGCCCTGGCGCTCGCCAGTGATGCTCCGAGCACCAGACAGACCTCGCTCGTCTTCGTCCTCAACTTCTTCGACGAGCTCCGTCGCCTCGCTCCTGGCAAGTGAGTCCCAGAGCCTACAGCCCAAAGCCAGTAAACTAGTAGCCAATGTCGTACCGCTCGCAGCTGGAAGCCCGCATCGCCAAGAAGACGACCAAGGCGATCACCGACTTCAACCTGATCGAAGACGGCGACCGCATCATGGTCGGCCTGTCGGGCGGCAAGGACAGCTGGGCGCTCATGCAGACGCTCGACAACCTGCGGCAGCGGGCGCCGATTCGGTTCTCGCTCATCGCCGTCAACGTCGATTCCGGCTACAAGGACTTCAAGCACGGCGCCATCGCCAAGGCCTGCGAAGAGCGCGGCTGGGAATACCGCATCGAGCACACCGCCATCGGCGAGGTGATGGACGACATCCTCGAGGCCAATGCGACGCCCTGCTCGCTGTGCGCGCGTCTGCGCCGCGGTGTCCTGTACCGAATCGCCACCGAAGTCGGCGCGAGCAAGATCGCGCTCGGTCACCACCTCGACGACTTCATCGAGACGCTCCTCCTCAATCTGTTCTTCGCCGGCGCGTTGAAGGCGATGCCGGCGCGGCTGGTATCGGACAACGGCGAGCACGTCGTCATTCGACCATTCGCCTACGTCGGAGAAGACGAAGCGCGGCTGTACTGCAAGGAGGTCGGCCTGCCGATCATCGGCTGCTGCTGCCCGGCATGCGGCGACCTGAGTCTGCAGCGCCAGCGCGTCAAGCGGCTCATCATGGATCTCGAAGTCGAGCATGCCGGCGTCAAGCAGTCGATGCTCAAGGCACTCGGGAACGTGATGCCGCGACACTTGCTCGACACGCGCCTCAACCCAAGCGGGGAATTGCGTGACAGTGTGGCCGCCCGTCTCGAGGACGAAGCCCCCGGCCTGATTCAGATCCAGCATTGAGAGCGGTGGTCCAGCGAGTCACGTCGGCACGCGTGCTCGTCGACGACCACGTCGTAGGGGAGATCGGTGCGGGTCTCCTGGTGTTGATTGGCGTCAAGAAGGGCGATACGGAGACCGACGCGCAATACATCGCCGCCAAAGTCCGCGACATGCGCGTGTTCGCCGGTGACGGCAAGCCGATGGATCGCTCGGTGGTCGACGTCGGCGCGAGCGTGCTGGTGGTCTCGCAGTTCACGCTCTACGGCGACATGCGCAAGGGACGACGGCCCTCGTTCGACGAGGCCGCCGCGCCCGAGACGGCGCGCGCGCTGTACGAGGCAGTCGTGAGAGAATTGCGGGCGGCCGACGTGACCGTGGCAACCGGCCAGTTCCAGGCGATGATGCGCGTCGAGCTGGTCAACGACGGACCGGTGACCGTGCTTGTCGACAGCGCACGACACTTCTGATGAGAAGAACGCTTCTAGCTTCAGCACTGATGCTGCTGATGCCTCTGGCGGCCTCTGCCCAACAGCGGCCGCTCCTCACAGAGGATCCCGAAACCATCGGCGCGGGCCGCCTGCTGATCGAAGCCGGCTTCGATTACGGCCGCGGTGTCGCCTACCCGGCGTCAGGCCTCGAAGGCAACCTGCTGCGCGTGCCGCTCATCGGCGTGAGCATTGGCGTCAGCTCGATTGCCGAGATCCAGATCGATGGCGGCTTGTTCAACCGGCTCGCCATCACCGAGCGCGAGCCGGCACCGCTTGCGCACATGCTGACGGTCACGGGCGATTCGACGTCGGATGTCGAGGACCTCGCGATCGGCATGAAGATTCGTGTCGCGGCGGAAACGGCGTCGCGCCCTGCCTTTGGCGTGCGGTTCGCGACCAGGCTGCCCAATGCCTCCAATGAAAGCGGTCTCGGCTTGGACACCACCGACTTCTTCGCCTCGCTGGTCGGCGCCAAGACGGTCCAGTCGATTCGCGTCGTTGGCAACATCGGCGTTGGCATCCTTGGCGATCCGACGCGCGGCGATCGCCAGAACGACGTGCTGACGTACGGCTTCTCGCTGGCGCGCGCGGTCACACAGCCGGCGGAGCTCGTAGCAGAAATCAACGGACATCTCGATACCCGCGAAGGCGCGGCCCCTCCCGGAACCGGGTCGCGAGGGCAGGTCCGCCTGGGCGCCCGCTACACCATCGGCGGCTGGCGCGCCGATGCCGCCATCCTCCTCGGCATCACCAGCCGGGATCCAGGCGTCGGGTTCGGCGCCGGCTTCACTTACGTGTTCAACGCGTTCTCGATCCCCTGATGCCGGGCGTTCGAGTCGTCAAGGCGCACGCGTACGGGAACGACTTCTTGTGCGTGCCGGCCGCAGATGTGCATGCCGGCCTGCAAGGACTCGCGCGCGCGATGTGCCATCGCCATCACGGCATCGGTGCCGATGGCGTGCTGGTGTACGAGTTACGCGACGCAGCCGCGACGATGCGGTTGCTGAATGCGGATGGCAGCGTGTCGGAGCTGTCCGGCAACGGCATGCGCTGTCTGGCCGCGCTGGTCGCACGAACGCAGTCACTGCACAAGGGAGCCACCATCACGATCGACACCGATGCCGGAAAGAAGACGCTCGAGCTGCTGTCGCACGATCGCGAGCGCTATACGTTTCGGGCGTCCATGGGGCAGCCGGTCGATCTCCGAGAGACCTCGATCACGGTCGCCGGAGAGACGGTAACGGCCTCGGTGCTGCGAATAGGCAACCCGCAGTGCGTCGTCCTCGGGCCGCTGCCAGGCAACGAGCGCTTCGAACGGCTCGGGCCGGCGCTGTCCACTCATCCGATGTTCCCGGCCGGCACGAACGTCGAGTTCGCGCAGGTCGACGCACGCGACCGCGTACGCATTCTGATCTGGGAGCGCGGTGTGGGGCGGACGAGCTCGTCCGGTACGGGATCGTCAGCTGCGGCGGTTGTGGCTGCGGCCCATGGCGGGGCGGCTCGCGCCTTGGACGTGATCGCCCCAGGCGGCACTCAGCGCGTCGAGTGGCAGGAGGATGGCGTCTACCTGACGGGGTGGGCCGAGGTCGTCTTCGAGGGGCAGTGGCTGTGGTAACACGCGGTCCTTCGTCCTTGGTTCTTCGTTCTTAGTCCGTCCTAGGTCCTGGGTCCCAGGTCCTCAATTCCTGTGTTCGAGACGTTGAGGAAGGACCGAGGACAATGGACTCGGGACGGACCAAGGACCACGGACGGACCAAGAACCAAGCACCAAGGCCCAAGGACCCGCCGTAATCTGCGTACCTGGCCTACTTGTCACGTCGCGGAGATTGCACACCCGGCGACGGTCCCGGCTGCGGCAGCAGCTGCTGAACTCCCTGTTTCACCGCGGTGAGCGTGCGCTGAGCGCCCTCGTAGTCCTCGGCCTGAATCGCCTTGCTCGCTTTTTGCACCTGCTCGGTGAGGCCCGGCAGCGCCTGGCGTGCGCGACGGGATCGGGCGGGTGGAAGCGCGGCTGCG
>DASRJR010000502.1:0-2418 GCA_035649395.1 Vicinamibacterales bacterium | reverse complement strand
ACCTTGTAGCGATGCAGCGGCTCGAAGCCGGTCTTGCTGTTGCGCGCGACCACCAGCTCGCCATCGTCTTCGAGGCTGAACAGCAGATCGCCGGCCCGCGCGATCGCCGCATGACCGCCCTGACGCCCCTCGGACGTCCAGAGCGTCTTGCCGGTCTTGGCATCAACGGCGAAGTACTGCCCCGAATTCCTGGTCGTCATGCCGAACAGCACGTCGCCAGCAATCACGGCATCGCTCATGCGCAGCGGGACATCGGCGTTCTCCCACACCGTCTCGGTCACCCATTCGGTGCCCTTCTTCGCAATCGAGAGCGCCGTCGTGGGACCGCCGTTGCCAGACACGATCAGCGTCTGGCCGAACATCACCGGCGTCACCGAGTTCGTGAAGTTCGCGATCGCATAGGGACGCTCCCACAGCAGCATGCCGGTCGCCGCGTCGACGCCCACCAGCTTGCCTTGTGTGATCGTGATGATCTGCCGGGTGCCGCCGATATCAGCGACGATGGGCGAACCGTAGCCCGGACCGTCGCCCTTCCACGTCCACTTCACGTCGCCGGTGTTGGCGTCGAGCGCCGTCAACGCGCCTTCGTTGTGGCCGCCGAGATGGAAGATGACGAGACCACGATCGACGATCGGCGAGAACGCATGCGTCGTATACATCGGCACAGTCGTTGAGCCTGGCTTCTGCCACACTTGCTTGCCGGAAGCGGCATCGTACGCCGTGACGATCCCGGTCATGCCGATCGCATAGAGCCTGCCGTTGGCGTAGGCAGGAGTCGACTTCGGACCAGGCCCGTGCGGGGTGGTTGCGCTGTGCATCGTGAACGGGGCGGCATGGCCGGTTTGCCAGAGAATCTTCCCGCTGTCCGCATCGATCGCGCTCATCACCTCGCGCTCGCCCTGACGTGCGAACTGATAGATGCGGTTGCCGATCACAAGCGGCGTGGCGTAGCCGAGCCCGACATCGACCTTCCATTTCTGTGTGAGCTGCTCGGGCCATGCTTTCGGGTCCGTCGGAGCCGATGCCGCGCCGTCTCGACTTGGCCCGCGCCACTGCGGCCAATCGGTCGCCGCGGCGGCGCGCTGCTGCGCCTGGAGTCCCACAATACTGCTCGATAACAGAAGGATGGCGACTAACACACGCATCAGGTCACCTCTCAAGAAAGGACCGCCTGAAGGCGGCCCCTACGCGATTCATCGCTGGCGGACATCATACGCCGCCAACGTACCCTGATTACGGATGAACAGGCGGCCTCCGCTTACCACCGGGTGCGACCAGCTTGGCAAGCCCTGGTCGGCGATGGTAAACCGGCCTTTTTCGCGATAGCCGGCCGGTGTCGCCTCGGCGAGCCCGACAACGTTGTCCTCGCTGAGGAGATACAGATTCCCGTCCGCGTACGCGATCGAGCCCTTCCCGACGCTCCGGTCGCGCCACATCATCTTGCCCGTCGCAAACTCGAGGGTCGTCAGGATGCTGTTGTTGAACCCGTAGAGATACCCGTTCACCAGGACGACGCCGCCGTGATGGTTCTGCATCTCTCGGGTGAAATAGATTTCCTGCGCCCTGACTTCCTCTCCGACCACGCGGAGACCGAGCAGCGCGCCGCCGGCCCCGTATGCGGAGGTGAAGAACACCTTGTTGTCCGAAAACACCGGCGTGGTGATGTTCGCGGTCCCGTTCGCGACCTGCGTGTACCGCCACATCAGTTTGCCATCGGTGGCACGCACGCCGACCGCCGCTTCCGACGTCAGCGTCATCACGGTTCGGACCCCTTGCACGTCGGCGACGATCGGCGAGGCGTAGCCTGCATCATCGCGAAGGTCCTTGGTGGCCCACACGGTCTTGCCGGTCATCTTGTCGAGCGCCACCATGCCGTTCGATCGCCCACCGGGGGTCACAATGACGAGATTGCCGTCGACGAGTGGTGACTCGCTGATCAACCAGCCGATGTTCTGGGCGCCGAAATCCTTCAGGATGTTGCGCTGCCAGACAACCGTACCGTCGGCGACACGGAGGCACGCCAGGTCTCCGTTCTCCGTTAACGCATAGAGTCGATCGCCGTCGACCGACGGCGTGCCGCGCGGACCGGATCCGCGGTCGTTCTCGCCGGCTGACCCAATGATGCGAACCCACGTCACCTTCCCATCGGCGCGATTCAGACTGGTGACGACGCTCTGGCGATTGCGCATGCCCTGCACCCAGACGTGATCGCCGGCCACTGCGACTGACCCGTACCCGGCACCAAGCATCGCCGCCGACCACGCCATCGGCGGTCCGGAGCGCGGCCACTCCTTCAGCAGCCCAGTCTCCTTCGAAATGCCGTTCCGCTCGGGGCCGCGCCACTGCGGCCAGTCGAGCGCTTTCGATTGCGCGCCGAGTGCAACCGTCGCGAGGACGAGTGCAATGGGTAGTAAGCGA
>DASRJR010000501.1:0-7525 GCA_035649395.1 Vicinamibacterales bacterium | reverse complement strand
GTCTCGAGAAGGACCGCAAGAAGCGCATCGCCGACATCTCCACGGCGCTCTTCATCATGCGCGAGCAGACCATCGTGCCGACCGTCGCTCCGGCGCCCGCGATCAATGCAGCGCCGCGGCGATCGACGTGGCGTCCCATCGTCTGGTCCGCGCTGGCGACCTCTCTCATTGCGACGGTGACGGGCGTCATTTTGTGGATGGCGACGCGGCCTGACGCCCCTCGCGTCACCCGTCTCGAATTGACGACGTCAGGCAACTCGGCGCTGGCGCTGTTTTCGAACAACCCGCACATCGCCTTTACTCGCGATGGGTCACACCTGATCTACCAGGGTGGTCCGGTTGGCCTCGTGCCGAATCTCTTTGCAAGGCGGCTCGATCGGTTTGAGTCGACGCTCCTGGCGGAGCGTGCAGGGCAACCGTTCGTCTCGCCGGATGGCGAGTGGGTCGGATTCTTCTTTCAGAACGAGTCGCTTCGAAAAACAGCAATCACCGGAGGTCCAAGCATAGAAATCACGAAGCCTGAAGGAGGGGCGCGAGGCGCGACATGGGGGCCGGACGGCACGATCGTGTTCGCGACGAACCGTCCTGACACAGGGCTCTTTCGAGTCTCGGCAGACGGGGGCACCCCGGTCGTGCTCACGCGACCAGACAAAGGCACCGATCATTGGCGACCCTGGTTCCTGCCGGGAGGCCACGCGGTGCTGTTCACCATCTCTCCCGAGTCCCCTGATCAACGAGCGAGTTCCCAGATCGCCGTGCTCGATCTTCGGTCCGCAGCAAACACGCCCAAGATCCTTTTCCGCGGCGGCAGCGATGCCCGCTATCTTCCGACTGGACATCTGGTCTACGTCGCCGACAACTCGCTGCGTGCCGTGCGCTTCGACCTCGACCGGCTCGAAGTACGGGGTTCGCCGGTGCCCGTGGCCGCTGCTGTGAATGTCATCGGCGCCCTCGCCGGCGATTTCGATGTGTCGGACGATGGGACCCTCGTGTACATCGCGCAGGCGGCAGCGGCCGCCGCCGAGCGCACGCTGACCTGGGTCGATCGGCAAGGGAAGGAGGAGCCAATCTCCGCTCCGCCGAGGGCGTACCTGTACCCGCGGATTTCTCCGGATGGCATGCGACTGGCGCTCGACGTGCGCGATCAGGAGCTCGATATCTGGGTGTGGGATCTGGTTCGCCGCAACGCGACGAGGGTGACCAAGGATACCGCCATCGATCGCGCGCCAGTATGGTCGGCGGACGGGCAATTCGTCTTCTTCAGCTCGACCCGCGCGGGCAGCCCGAATATCTTTCGGCAACGTGCGGACGGAACGGGAGAAGCCGAACGCCTCACAGAAAGCAACATCGCTCAGCATCCCGCTTCGCTCTCTCCCGATAGCACAGAGCTGCTGTTTCAGGAAGGGCCCGCGCAGGGCAACGACGTGATGGCGCTCCGTCTGGATTCGTTGACGCAGCCTCGTTCCCCCGCGTCGGCTCCGCGCTCGAACGCGCAAGCCGCGTCGTCGGACCCGAACGTGCGTCCGCTGGTCAAAACCGCCGACGCAGAGGCGAATGGCGCAATCTCCCCAGACGGTCGGTGGTTGGCCTATCAATCGAACGAGTCCGGCAACTTTGACATCTACGTCCGGCCGATGCGAGACCTGGAGCGCGGCGCGCGGTTCACGGTACCAACCGCCGGCGGCACACAGCCGCGGTGGGCGAGGAACGGCCGCGAGTTGTTCTATCTATCGCCGCAGAACGACATGATGAGCGTACAGGTTGAGAACGGCGACACGTGGTCGTCGACGGCCCCAATGAAACTGTTCGACGCCTCAGCCTATTACACAGGCGGCACGGCGAATCCGTTCGTCAACTACGACGTCGCCAAGGACGGGCGCTTCCTGATGGTCAAGCCAAAGGGCACGGCGGGCGAAGGCGCGCCATCCACCAACCTGATCGTCGTGCAGAACTGGTTCGAGGAATTGAAACGGCTCGTGCCGGTGAAGTGAAGGCGACGAATCACCCGCCGCTTCCCTGTGCCATGGCCGCCATCGCCTTTTTCATTTCCTTCTCAGTGACGTTCTTGACGTGGGTCATGACCGACCACTCGTTGCCGAACGGGTCCTCGAATCGCGCGTTGCGATCGCCGTAGAACTGGTCGGCCGGTTCCTGCATCGAACGCGCGCCAGCGTTCAACGCATCTTTGTATATCGCGTCGCAGTTCTTGACGTAGATCGCCAGTGAGGCCTTCTTCGGCTGGAACTGCGGCGGCATCGGGCTTCCCAGCATCAGCACCGCGTCGCCGAATCCGAGCTCGCAGTGCGCGACGTTTCCGCCCGGCATGTCCATGCGGAGCCGCTGCCTGGCGCCGAGCACCTTCTTGTACCAGTCGATCGCTTGCGCACAATCGTCGAGTACGGTGACCGACGACAACACGGGGTAGCCTTTCGCCAGCCACGACACCTTCGCGGGCTTCTTCGCGACGCGCGCGGGCTTCCGGCCTTTCGAACTCCCCTTCGATTTCTTCCTGGTCTTCGCCACGATGTCCTCCAAGGCAGGAATCATATCGTGGCCTCGAGGGTTCGGCGTTGGACCCTTTTCGCGCGAACGGTGTCTTTTCAGTCAACGACAGTCCGGCTGAACCACCTCCGCTGAAGCTATGGCGGTCAAGAGCCGGACACTACGATCACGATGGGCTTCATCGATTCGGTCATCCTGAATCTGACCGAACGCTCCTGTCGGACCTTTCAACGGTTGACGGGCAGAACGAACGTGTGGCTCGCGGTTCAGCTTACGAATCTCAGCATCATCGTCTACTTCGTCTGGGCGGCGATGTATTCGGCGGCGATCGATCTCACGTCGCGGATGCTGCTCGCCGCGTTCTGCGCCGTCCTCATGTATGCGTTGACTCAGACGCTGCTCAAGGTGCCGATCGAATCGTCCGAAGCAGCGGCCTATCAGCGAGTCGCGAAGGGGTACCGCAATCCACGGCGGCTCCGTGACGCGCTTCTCCGCATCTCGTTCTTGACGATGTCGGTCTTGCTGATTGGTCCGATGCTCTTCGTCTACATCAATCGGCACCTCGTCTTCTTCGCCATCTTCTTCGTGCTCAGCTACTCGCTCATCGTCATGACGACAGTGGTGCTCTATCTCCTGGCCTGCGATCCACTGCCGCCATGTCCAGCGCTCGTGAAGCAATGGATCGCAGCTCTGTTTCGCGTGGGAGCTGAGGAAACGACACGGTAGGGTGCCCCTCGGGATGAGGACCGCGCTCGATCGTTTCAAAGAGGCTCAAGCCCAGCGCGCGTCCGGGTTCGAATCAGCGTTGCTTGAGATTCAATCCGGCCAGAAGCGCGGCCATTGGATCTGGTACGTCTTTCCTCAGTTGTCAGGGTTGGGCCGCTCGACGATGTCGCGCATTTACGGCATCGCCGGGAAGGAGGAAGCGGCGGAGTATCTTCGCGATCCCCTCCTTCGTTCCCGGTATCTGACGGTGGCGACGGCGGTGGCGGGACAGCTCGCGCGTGGAGTGTCCTTCGACGTGCTGATGAATTCGTCGATCGACGCGATGAAGGTCGTATCGTCGCTGACCCTGTTCGGCCACGTCGCCAGACGGCTGCACGCGGCCGAGGGCGTCGCCGAGCACAAATCCATTGCCGATGTCGCCGACCGGCTCTTGCAGAAGGCTGACGCCGAAGGCTATCCGCCGTGCCGCGTCACACTCGATCGACTGAAATAGAACATTTGTGATTTGTGATCTTTGATTAGTGATTCGTTGTTGATTGCTGATTGGTGATTGGGCGATTTATTGGTGATTTGGCAGGCGCGGGGCGAACATCTCCGCGTCTCATCTTCAATCAACAATCAGAGATCACCAATCAACAACGAATCAAAGATCACCAATCAAAGATCAGAAATCTCTATTTGCGCTTCTCTTCCGCTCGCGCTCCTGCGAGGATGTTGGCCAGGCCGTAGTTGCCTTCGTGGCACGCGTACTCCATCACGAAGCCATCCACTCTTGTCATCGGCACTTCAGCGCTCCACGGACGCGCCCAGACCGTCGGATCGGTGATCGTGAACGAGTACGTGAGGACGTTATCGCTCGTTCGCGTGAAGCGCTCGATCAGGCGCAGGTTGCGGTCGACCAGGCCTGGAACGCCGAACGTGCCGGTGCCATGGTCGGTGAAGTTGCGCGTCTCGACGACGAGCGTCGAGCCCTCCCAATGTCCGCGCGGTTCGCCAGTCCAAAACCGAAGCTGTTCGCCGAGTGCCGGCCGCCCGTCGAGCGGCACGATGCGGGCGTCGTGCACCATCTCGTTGACGATGACGACGTAGCCGGGGCTTTGGAAGATCTGGACCAGATTGTTGTAGGGCCCCGGCACCATCGGCGGACCGGAGTTGAAGCCCATGATGCAGCGCTCGGCGAGCGGCAGGTCGCTCGGCGTGCGACGTAGTGCACGCGCCTCGTCGCGTGCGCGCGCGATCGCCTGGGCCTGGGGCGTCAGCGCCGGGATGCGGCCGTCAGGCGGATCCACCACGAGCGACGTCCGTCGCGTCCGCACCAGCCTGCGCCCGTTGGGTTCCCACCACCACCCCAGGTTGTAGATTCCGGGATCGGTCTCCGCGCGCGGCACGCCGCCGAGCGAGCCCGGGGACGTTTCTTCGGTCTGAACGCGCTGCTGATTGATCTGCTTCTCGACGGCCGCCGCTTCGCTCTCGGTGTAGAACTCGCGTCCGCCAACGTTTGCCGGGCGCTCGAGCGCAGTGATCGTCGTGAAGTCCCAGCTGCCCTGAAGATCAGGGTCGCCCCACGGTGTGCGTTCGATGGATTGTCTGGGCTGCGCTTGCGCCCACGCAGCCGCGTGGGCCAGAAGAACGATCGCGGTGAGGACGTGCCTGGTGTACCGCATAAGCCACGGGCCGCCTACAGGAGGCCCCTAGGAACGCGCCCCTACTTCGTCAGCTTCCTCATATACGCCTCGAGCTTGTCGTTCTCGTAGGTGACGGTGTTGAGGAACAGGCTCTCGAGCAGGTACTTCTTGCGGTCGTCGTCGTCCATTTGCTCGATCAGGAGGGTGATCTCGCGGACCATGTCTTCGAACGAGCGTTGCAGCTCGCGTTTGGCGGTGACCTCCCGGTACAGCGTCTCCATGATGGCGAGCAGGTCGCCGTCGAGCGAAATCTCGGCGCCGGTCGACGTCTTGATCGTACGCATGGTCATGCCCCGAAGCTTTTGAGCGCCGACGCCTCGTCGGCGTGAATCTCGAGAAAGTTCTGCGCCCCCGTCATCGACAGCATCGTCTCGACGCGCTTCTGCACGCCGGCCAGCTTCAGCGCGCCGCCGGCGGCGCTGGCCTGTCGATACAGATCCATCAGACAGCCGATCGTGGCGCTGTCGACGTAGGTCACCGTCGTGAGGTCGAGCAGCACCTTGCGATCGCCGCTGCCGATGAGCGACGTGATGGTGTTGGCGAACTCCGACAGGATCGGGTACATCAGGCGGCTCTCGTTGACCCGCACGATGGACACGTCGTGGGTGCGCTCGGTGGTCAGATTCATCTAGGTGACTCCGGTTCTCGGGATGGCGTCCTGCTGCTCGCGCAGCTTCTGGATCTGCCGTGCCAGTTCGGTGCGGCCCCGGTTGATGCGCGACTTCACCGTCCCCTCGGGCAGGCGCAGCTTGGTCGCAATCTCCTGATACGTCAGCTCCTGAATGTCGCGCAACATCACCGCGGTGCGCAGCGTCGGCGCGAGCTTCTCGAGCGCACGGCGCAGCAGCGTGACGCGGTCGCGGTGTTCGAGCCGGGTGTCGGCGCGGATGTCGGGCGAGATCGGCTGATGGTCCGCGGGATCGACATCGCGGTTGATCGTCTCGCGCTCCTTGCGAACGGCGCGGTAATGATCGATGCAGAGATTGCGGCTGACGCTGATCAGCCACGTCTGGAAGTTGGCGCGGCGGTCGAACGTGTCGAGCGACTTGAACAGCTTGAGGAAGACGTCCTGGGTGAGATCCTCGGCCTGGTCGTGGCTGCCGACGAACTTATACGCGACGTTGAAGACCTTCCGGCGGTACAGCCGGACGATCGACTCCCACGCCGCCTGATCGCCGTTCAGGCAGCGCTCGATGATTTCATCGGTGGCCTGCGTCGATGCAGAGGAGCTATCAGCGGACATGAGTGGCGAAACGTCCGGCACGAGCCGTCAGGCGCGTCCCCGATGCGATATTGGCGGGAATGCGCGCATCATAGCATGCCTGCTGGCGTCGAGCGGAGGCTCAGCCTCGGCGGCCGCGTGGCTAAAGCCCGCGCTCTCCGGGTGTCCAGTTGGTAAACTCCCGTAGAGTGTACCGCCCGTTCCATACCACTCCCCAAGGGCTCTTCTGCGACGGCGTCCACGTGCAATCCATCGTCGACCGGGTGGGCACGCCGGTGTACGTCTATAGTGCGCAAGCGATCCGCGCGGCCTACCGAGCCATCGACAGCGCGTTCGACGGATATCCGCACTTCGTGCACTACGCGCTGAAGGCCAACTCGACGCTCGCCCTGCTTCGTCTGCTGCGCTCGCTCGGCAGCCGCGCCGACGTCAACTCGGGTGGCGAGCTCACCGTGGCGCTGCGCGCCGGGTTCGACCCGAAAGACATCGTCTTCACCGGTGTCGGCAAGACGCGCGAGGAGCTCGACGACGCGATCATCAAGGGCGTCGGCACGATCAACGCGGAATCGGCCGGCGAGCTCGATCGTATCGCGGCGATGGCCACTCGCGTCGGGCGAACCGCGCGCGTCGCGCTGCGGGTTAATCCCGACATCGACGCGAAGAGCCACCCCAACATCTCCACCGGTCTTCGCACCAACAAGTTCGGTGTCCCGCTCAGCGAAGCCCGGCGCGTCTATCAGGAGCGGCGCACGCTGCGCGGCGTCCAGTTCGTCGGCGTGCACGTCCACATCGGGTCGCAGATCACGACGGCGGAGCCGCTGCGCCGGGCCGCCGAAGTGCTCGTCTCGCTCGCGCTCGATCTGACCGAGGACGGGTTCCATCTGGATCACATCGATCTCGGTGGCGGTCTCGGGATCTCGTACGAAGGTCACGCGACCGTCACGCCAGCCGAGTATGCCGCGATCGTACTTCCCGAGCTGCGCCGGATCGGCGTGCCCGTCGTGCTCGAGCCCGGACGCGCCGTCATCGGGCATTCCGGTGCGCTGGTGGCGAAAGTGGTCGACACCAAGCAGTATCCCGACGGCCGCCGCTTCATCGTGCTCGATGCGGGGATGACCGAGCTGATGCGCCCTGCGCTCTACGGATCGTTTCACCGCATCGTCCCGGTCGGCACTCCCGCTGGCGCTGAAACGGCGTACGACGTGGTCGGCCCGATCTGCGAGAGCAGCGATGTCTTTGCCACGGACCGTCCGCTGCCGGAGCTGGGGGTCAATGACGTCGTCGCGCTGCTCGACACCGGCGCGTATGGCGCCGTCATGGCGTCCAACTACAACCGCCGGCTGCTCGCACCTGAAGTGCTCGTCGACGAGAAGCAGTGGACGATCATCCG
>DASRJR010000500.1:0-5790 GCA_035649395.1 Vicinamibacterales bacterium | reverse complement strand
GCTGGCGAGAGCGGACGGCAAGCTCGGCCCGCGAATGAGCGTCTCGAAGAACGATTGTGCCGGCCGCGACGGACGTCCGCTGGCGCCGCCACCGGGGCCGCCGGTGTGCAACTGGTTCGGCAGACCGGGCAGCATGATCGCTGGCGGCATCAGGATCGAAACACTGGTCGAGATGCTGACGCGCAACGTTGAAGGCCAGGTCGTCGATCGCACCGGTCTGACCAGCTTCTACGATTTCGAATTGACGTTCAATCCCGGTACTCCTCTACCACCGCCGCCTCCAGGAGCGCCGCCGCTGCCGTCGATCGACCCCGATGCCCCGGGCCTCTTCACCGCGCTTCAAGAGCAACTCGGTCTCAAGCTCGATGCCGGGCGCGGGCCAGTGGAGGTGCTCGTCATCGATCGGATCGAGCGGCCGACACAAGACTGACCGATCTCGATCAGCAGCGCTCGAACAGCGCCGCCGCACCCTGTCCACCGCTGACGCACATCGTCACGACGCCGTAGCGTGCCTGCCGGGAGCCCATCGCGTTCGCGATCGTGCCGACCATACGCGAGCCGGTCATGCCGAACGGATGGCCGATCGAGATCGAGCCGCCGTTCACGTTGAGCCGATCCATCGGGATGCCGAGACGGTCGCGGCAGTAGACCACCTGACATGCGAACGCTTCGTTCAGCTCCCACAGGTCGATGTCCTCGACGCGCAGGCCGCATTTCTGGAGCAGCTTCGGCACCGCAAACACCGGGCCGATGCCCATCTCATCGGGCTCACACGCGGCGACCGCGAACCCGCGGAACGCGAGCAGGGGCGCGATGCCAAGGGCACGTGCGCGGTCGCCCGACATCACGAGCGTCGCCGACGCGCCGTCCGACAATTGCGAGGCGTTGCCGGCCGTGACCGTGCCGGTCCCGGTCGTCGTGTCGAACACCGGCGGCAGCTTCAGCAGCCCTTGCAGCGTCGTGTCCGCGCGATTGCACTCGTCGCGATCGACACAGGCCTGTTCTTCGCCGATCGCTTCGCCGGTTTTCTTGTCGAGCACCGCGCGGGTGACGTGGATCGGCGCAATCTCGTCGGCGAAGAAGCCGTCGCGTTGCGCCTGCGCGGTCCGCTGCTGGCTGGCGAGCGCGTATTCATCCTGTGCCTGCCGGCTGATGCCGTACCGCTTCGCGACCACTTCGGCGGTGTCGCCCATCACCATGTACACGCCGGGATAGCGCTCCTTGACCCACGGGTTCGGCGAGTTGCTCCGTTCCAGCATCGTGATCGACTCGACGCCGCCGCCAATCACCGCCTCGCACCCCTCGGCCAGCACCATGTGCGCGGCCTGGGCGATCGCCTGCAGCCCCGAGCTGCAGAAGCGATTGATCGTCAGCCCTGGCGTCGTGACCGGCAGGCCGGCGCGCAGCGCGGCGACGCGCGCGATGTTGTGGCCCTGCGCGCCGCTTGGCTGTCCGCAGCCGAGGATGACGTCGTCGATCTCGGGTGGCTCGAGCTGCGGCACTTTCTTCAGCACCGCGTCGATACAATGTGCGGCGAGGTCGTCGGGCCGCGTTCGGTTGAACGAGCCGCGGTGCGACTTGGCGAGGGGCGTCCGGCTGCTGGCGACGACGACAGCTTCTCTCATAGGAACTCGTGAACTCTTGAACTCGTGAACTCTGAACTTTGAACTCGTGAACTCTGAACCCTGAACTCTGAACTTTGAACTCTCACGACATCAGCTCCGTGCGCGAGAGCGAACAGCTCGACTGGCCGCGAGTGGAAGCGTATCTCCGCGAGCGCCTTCCGGCGCACATCGAGGGCGTCGATCCGACGCAGCCGATGGCCGTGGCGCAGTTCCCCGGTGGCCATTCCAATCTGACGTATCTCGTTCGCTTCGGCGAGCTGGAGCTGGTGCTCCGCCGCCCGCCCTTTGGCCCGGTGCCGGCCAGTGCACACGACATGGCGCGCGAATGTCGCTGGCTCGATGCGCTCAACCCGATCTTCCCCCTGGCGCCTCGGCCGTACCTGTTGTGTGAGGACCCGAGCGTCGCTGGTGCGACGTTCTACGTGATGGAGCGCCGGCACGGACGCGTGCTGCGCGACGCCGAACCGGCCGAACTCCTCGACCGGCCCGAGATGCGCCGGGCGGTCAGCGAGCGCATCGTCGATACGCTCGTGGCGCTGCATGCGATCGACGCAACTCAGGTGCGCCTCGCAGCGCTTGGCAAGCCGAAGGGATTCGTCGAACGCCAGGTGCGCGGGTGGACCGAGCGCTGGAACCGCTCGCGCCTCGACGCGGTTGCCGACATGGACGACTGCGCGCGCTGGCTGATCGATCATCTGCCGCCGGAACCGGAGCAGCCGTCGGTCGTCCACGGCGACTTCAAGTTGGACAACGTCATGCTCGCGCCCGATCGCATCGATCGGGTGGTCGCGGTATTCGACTGGGAGATGACGGCGCTCGGGGATCCGCTGATCGATGTGGGAATCCTGCTCGCATACTGGTCGTCGCAAGTCGCGGGCGGCGACGCGAAGTCGGTCGAACCGCTGACCGCTCGCGAGGGCTGGTTCAGCCGCGATCAGATCGTCGAGCGCTACGCGCGGCAGAGCGGTCGCGACGTCTCGCGCATGCGGTTCTTCGAGATCTTCGCGCTCTTCAAGATTGCCGTCGTCGTCCAGCAGATTTTCTATCGCTACAAACAGGGACAGACCGACGATCCCCGGTTCGAGCGATTCGATCGGCGCGTAACCGCTCTTGCCCGTCGCGCCGTTGCACTGGTGGATCCCTAGGACAGACCCATCCGCGCCGCCGCAGGTAAGGCATGGCAGAATGAAGATCATGCCAGGCACTAGGATTACCGTGACGCTTCCGCCCGAACTCGAAGCTTTCATCGAAGAGCGCGTGGCGTCCGGGCGGTTCGCGACGGCCGGCGAAGCTGTCCGGGAGGGCCTGCGCTTGTTGGAAGAGCGGGAGCAGGAACGCGAAGCTGTCCTCGCCGAGTTACGACAGGAAATCGAAATCGGTGTCGAGCAGGCAAGGGCCGGCAAGCTGAGCGACGGGAGAGCCTTCTTCGAGCAACTCAGACAGAAGATTCGATCGGCGTCGTGAGCGACTTCGTCCTCACGCCGGCCGCCCAGGGCGACCTGCTGAAGATTCTGGAATACCTCGAAGGCGAAAACCCGGACGCGATCCTCAAAGTCGTCGATGCGCTCGACGAGGCGATGCAACTGCTCGCCGACCATCCAGGAATCGGTCACATCCGACCAGACCTTACGGCTCAGGACGTCCGATTCTGGACCGTGTTCAGGTATCTGGTGATCTACCGTCCTGATACAAACCCGCTCGAAATCGTTCGTGTCTTGCACGGCAGCCGCGACCTGCGCCGGCTGCTGAGAGACTGACGGGGGCGGGGCCAAGTATTTACTCCGATCCGAAGCCTATCCCGCTGATGCAGACGACGCTCGTCGCCGTTCGATCGAACTTGAGTCGGACAGCAACCAGCTTCTGGGGATCGAACGTGGGTCCGCTTGTGGAAGTAAACGCCGCCAATGGTGCGCGGATGGTTTGAAACACTGGTTCCCAGTCCCGACCGTATCGGTCTCCCTCGACAAAGTCGAATTTCGTGAATGTCTCCTTGAGCGGTGGCGGTATGTCAGCAAACCTGTGGACGGGCGCCTCGACGGCGCGCCCATCGCTGGCAATCAGCTCGATCGTAAAGTCAGGCGCCTCGCGATGGCTTCCCGCGCTCTGTTGTTCGCGCGCGGCGCCAGATGGGAAAGGGGCGTCCTGATCCAGAGCGGCGATCGACAACTCCACGGTCGACTTGTCATTCAGGCGCCAGACCTGGGCGCCATCCCGAGGGAGCGAGATTGTGTACTCGGGCGGCGTGCGTCCCTCTGCACGACGCCATCCAAGGAATACTCCGTTGTAGTTGCGATCGCCCCGTCGCGTCGGTATGCGTCCTTCACGCCAGATTGTCAGATTCTCGCCGGTGATAACGCCGTCCTTGGCGGTCGTGGATGAGAGATTGGCGTCTTCCTGGAACGTCGCCAACGGCACATACGACGCATCTCGATAGCGATTGACGTAGATCGTCTCGGGCAGCCAGTGTCGTCCCGTGCGCCAGTCCTTGAACAGCGGCAGATACTGACGGTGGCCGTTCAGCGTAGTCTCGAGGAACGCCGCGATGTAGGTCTTCGAGATACGTCGCTGTTCGTCGCCGGGCATCAACGGTGCGACGTTGAGAAACCAGCCAAGTGGAGGAGGGAAGTCCGCCCGCCCCCAGGCGGTGTTGAACTGGCCGTGGTTCGCGCGGTAAGCCCAGAGCTCCGCGCTGAACGACGAACCGGGACCGGTAAACCGGACACGATCCGCCTGGCGACTGCCCGCAAACGACGACGAATCCGCGTCATGTGCTCCTTGAAGCGTGAGGTAACTGATATCCTCGATCCATCGCGGCTGTCCCGCTGGGTCGTATTGGCGATCGCTGGGCGCGATCGCGACGATCGACTTGATGGCGTAGTCATAGTCGAAGCGAATGGTTGCATCCTCGGGGTAGTACTTCATGCGATTGAACATCGCGGCCGTGGCGGCCGCCTCCCCACCACGTGAATGCCCCACCAGCGCGATTCGACCGACGTCCACCTTGCCGAAAAAGGTGCTGGCGGGGTCGTGGTTCCATTCGTGCCAGAGCCGCAGGTGTTCGAGCAACAGCCAACCGCGCACGGCGTGTTCCTGTGATCTCGGCAGCTCCGCGGCGGTCGGCTCGCGGAGTCCGGGTGTTCCATTGAGGAAATTCTGATCGACCGATGCGAGGATGAACCCACGGCTGGCCAGCAATTCGCCCAAGTACTGATATCCAGGATCTGAGAAGTCGTTCATCCGGTGATTGCCGTGGGCGATCAATGCCAATGGAAAAGGCCCGGGACCGTCGGGATACCACACGCGTGCGTTCAGCGGCAGCTTGTCCACGTCGAAGCCCCAGAAACGACTTCTCACCCAACGTCTCCATCCGCTGAAGCCTTTGAAGAATGCTGACGCATCGACCGTGCGTGTTCGAATTCCTACCCTCGAGGAGTATTCCGGTCTCCGGATGTCCGTGCCGGGGCCGTAGAACAGCGTCTTGACGCGGTATGGCCCCGTCGCGCCGGGATTGGTGACCGACAGATGCGCCGGCATCGACGACGTCTGCGGCCGCCAGGATGAGATGTTCTCGAGATCGCCATCACGCGCGAGCGTCGACACAAATCCGATGCTATAGACGCTGGCCACGACGAGCATGAGAAGCGTCAACGCCTTTGTCGGCCTCGTTGAACTGTGAAACCGATCTGACGTGAGGGCGGCAATGGTCGCGCCCAACAGGGTTGCCGCAACGCACAGCGACGTAGTGGCGCCTACCAGCGAGATGGACGGTGTGGAAAACAAACCGAGAGTCATCACCACAGAGGCGCCCACCAGCGAGCCGGCAATCACGCGAGGCAGCCTTCGCATTGCAGTCAGCAGCAGCGCCACGATGATCACGAGCGCTCCACCCACGATCACTGTCGAACCTATGACGAGGGCCGCATCGAGAAGCGGCCCGAATCCGGAAGGCAGATACACAAGGCGGACGACGGCGAACAGAGCGAACGCACTCAGTGTTCCCAACAATGCGCCGCGACGCGGGCCGTGGCCGGGCACAAGCGCGTCGGTTAACCGCGCGCGGACGGGCATAGGCGCCGCTTTCTTCGAGCTCGTAATCGTAGCCACGGAGCCCTCCTAAGCGGGCGCAATTCTATGTCGAAGGTGGGACCGAAGCCGCGCTGATCGC
>DASRJR010000499.1:0-7959 GCA_035649395.1 Vicinamibacterales bacterium | reverse complement strand
CGCGGTTGCTGATCGAGCGGGACGTAGAACGCGGGGTCGGTCGCTTCGGTGAGCTCACGCAGCTTCGAGTCGGGCACGACGCCGACCACGGTCATCCAGATCTGATTGAGGCGTATCCGATGGCCGATGGCATCGCTGTCGAAGTGCCGGCGCTCGAACTCGCGCGACACGATCGTGACCGGCTCATTGCCGGCATCGGCGCGAGCGAAGTCGCGTCCGCGAAGCAGCGGCATCTGCATCGTGCGGAAATAGCCGTCGCCGACGACGAAGCGGCGCGACGTGACGTTTACTCCCGGTCGCGTGTCGATCTCTACCCCGGTCGCGCTGTAGTTGCCGGCGAACGGCGCGGCCGATACCAGGGCGGCCGCTTCAACACCCGGCGTATTGCGCAGGCGATCGAGCAGGATTTCGCGCGCCCGTGCGCGTGCCTCTGGTGCGACAGCCGGTTGCTGCGGGAGACGCAGCGCGACGAGACGGCTCGAGTCGAATCCGAGCGGCTGGGCAGTGAGACGCATCACCGTTTCTCCGAACAGCGTCGCGCCGACGACGAGGACCATCGCCAGCGCGACCTGCGCCACGACGAGTGCATCGCGTGTGTGGCCTCGTTCGCTCGTTGCCCGTCCTGTCTGCATCGACGTGCCGGCATCGAACGTTCGACGCCGCAGCATCGGGATCGTCGCCGCGGCGAGTGTTGTCATCGTGCTGACGACGAGCGCAAAGGCAAGCACGCGTACGTTGAGACCGACCGTGTCGAGGCGCGGCAGTCCGGCCGGGGCGATCGACACCAGCACGGGTGTCAGCCACCAGGCGGCCACGATTCCGACAGCGCCACCGCCGATGGCGAGGATGCCGCTCTCCCTGATCAGTTGCCAGACGAGGCGCCAGCGGCTGGCGCCGAGCGCGTGCCGGATTGCCAGCTCGCCGCGCCGGGCGTGCGCGTCGCCGAGGAGCAGCCCCGTCACGTTCGCGCAGGCGATCAGCAGCAACACGCCGGAGGCCGCGAGCAACAACAGCAGCGGACGCCGGCTGGTGCCGAAGAACAACCCGTCGATCGACTCGAGCCGCGATGTCTGGATCGCCTTGTCCTTTCCGGCGCGCAGGATCGTCTCGACGGCTGCCGCGGTCGCGTCGACGGTGACACCGTTCGGGATTCGCGCGATCGCCTGATACAAGCGATTCGCGTCGTTGCGATTCGTGACCGCGCGATCGCGCGGGTTGAACGTACCGAGCGGAAGGAGCAGCTCGGGCTGCTCGCCGGGGACGACGAAGCCCTTCGGCATCACGCCGACGATCGTTCTCGGAGCCGAATCGATCACGAGTCTGCGCCCGACGATGGTGGCATCGCCGCCGAAGCGTCGCTGCCAGGCTTCGTAGGTAATCATCGCCGCATCGCTCGGCGCGTCCTCTTCCTGACGTGTGAACGTGCGGCCGGCGAACGGGCGTACGCCGAGCGTACGCAGCAGGCCAGATGAGATCTCGCGCGCGCCGACGAGTTCGCTCTCGCCATCGACCAGGGCCGATCGGTGTTCGCTCCAGACGCCAACCGATTCGAGCGCGGGGCTGGCCTCGAGATCGCGGAGGTCGATCAAGGACAGCCGCACGCGGTCCCACAAGGCGCTCAACGCTGGCCGATCGCGCCACTGCGGGAACATCACCCACGTCGTCACCAGATGCTCGGGTTGGGTGTATGGCAGCGGCCGCAGCAGCACGCCGTCGACGACCGAGAAGATGGCCGTGGTCGAGCCGATCCCGAGCGCGAGCGTCAGGATGATCGTGAGCACCAGGCCCGGACGCGCGCTCCATCGGCGCAGCGCATGGCGAACGTCGGCGTGAACGGTGGTCATCGACGTGCCTCCGCGCACTTAGACGATCCGCCCTCTCGCAGCGTTGATCAGGGCTTCGCTTCCGTCCACAGCTCACCTACAATCCACTCCTCCGCGATCGATGCCGGAAACCTTGCGACCCGCGACCGACGCGTCGAGCACCGTGCACTCGTACAACGTCCGGATCTGTCACTGGATCAACGTCGTCGCGTGTGCGTATCTGCTCGTGAGCGGCGTCCACATCTTCCTCGATTTCCCTGAGCTGTACTGGGGACATACCGGCTATCGCGGCTATCCGGCGGCGTTCAGACTTGCGGACTGGGGCCTCTCATGGGACGACGCCGGGAAGCTCGGCGACCGCCGGTGGGGACGAAACTATCACTTCACCGTCGCCTGGGTGTTTCTGATCAACGGTCTCGCCTACATCGGTTGGAATCTGTACTCGCGCCATTTTCGCGACCGGATGCTGCCTACTCGCGATGAGCTGACGGGCGCGCACGTCCGGACAGAGCTCCGCGATCAATTTCGCTGGCGATCGGGTAGGCATGCCTCGAACGGCCGCTACGGCACGTTACAGAAGACGTCGTACCTCGTTCTGATCTTCGTGTTCGTGCCACTCATGATTCTGACCGGCATCGCGCAATCACCGGGCTTTACCGCGGCGATACCGGCGCTGCTGGACATGTTCGGCGGCCGTCAGTCGGCGCGAACGCTCCACACGATCGGCACCGTGATGCTGGTGCTCTTCGTCGCAGTTCACGTGCTGGAAGTTGCGGCCGCGGGATTCTTCAAGACGGTTCGGTCGATGATTATCGGCAGGTAGATCGCGCTGCCTTCTGAGGAGCAGGGAAGCGATGAGCACGCCCATCTCACGTCGAACGTGGCTGACCAGCCTGCCCGCGCTGGGTGGGCTGTTGTTGACCGGATGCACGCGCGAAACGTTCGTGCCACCGCGCGTACGCGGCGGCCTGATTGGCGCCGCCGATGTCCTGACGATGAGCACGAATCGGATGCTGCTGCTTGGCCAACCGCTGGCGCGCGAATACCCTCGAAGCGCCATCGCCGATCCGTTCCCGACGTGGAACCAGACCAACCCGGGAAACGCGGCGTACCAGCGTCACTTGAAGGAAGGTTTCAAGAACTGGCGACTGCCCATCAACGGCCTTGTCGCGCGTCCGATCGAGCTGTCGCTCGACGAGATCAGGAGCCTGCCTGCGCGCACGCAAATCACGGCACACGTGTGTGAACAGGGCTGGTCGGCGATCGGCGAATGGAAGGGCGTCCCGCTCCAGCGGGTGCTCGAATCCGCAGGCGGCGTCACGCCGGCCGCGCGCTACGTCGTCATCGACACGTTCGATGGGTGGTACGAGGGATACGATCTGTTCGAGGTCGCGCACCCGCAGACGCTTCTTGCCTACGGCCTCAACGGTCGCGACCTCCCGACGGGGAACGGCGCGCCGCTCCGCCTGCGCGTCGAACGACAGTGCGGATACAAGAACCTCAAGTTCCTGCGATCGATTCGGGTGGTCGACTCGCTAGCCGGCTTTGGCAGAGGGACTGGGGGAATCAACTCGGACTTCGGCTTCCACTGGTTTGCGGGTGTGTAGTCAGGCAGTTGTAAGCGGATCCGACTCTGAGTTCTGCCGCCGCGCCACGATCAAGAACGGAATGGCGAGCGCCTGAATCGCGGCGCTGCACACGTACGATGCCGGATACCCCCAGACGTCGGCGACTCGGCCGAGCACCGGTTGAATCGCGACTCCACCGCTCGATCCCATCAAAGAGTCGAACGAGAGCACCGTCGCCCGCTGCTCCGACGGGATTAGCGCATTCACATACGCCTGCCGCACCGGCATGATGGTCGAGAACAGCAGTCCCCACAGCACCAGCAACACGATCACCGTCCAGAAATAGGCGAGCAGTCCGATCGCGGCGAGGGTGGCCGTACTCAGCACGACCGCGACGAGCAGCACGGAGGTCCGCCGACGAAACGCGGCGCCGAGATGTGGAACCAGGATCCCGCCTCCGATCTGCGCGCCCCCGACGACCGCCGCCGCGAGTCCGGCGATGCCGTACGCAGTTGGATCGCCGTACAGCTGCAGGAGGTACGGTTGCATGGCGTAGAACGCGTAGATCGAGATGCCATCGGTGAAGATGTTCGCGAGCATCACCGGCCTCACCGGTGGATTGCGCAGCCCGTAGGTCAAGGCGCCGCGCAGCACGGCCGTCATCTCCTGCACCAGCCCGCCGCCGCGATGCGGCGTGAAGCCGACGTCGCGCATCAACACCAACGCCAGCACGAAGGTCAGCGCCAAAACGACCGCACGAATCACGTACGGGACGCCGAGATTGGTTTCCTGCGCGAGATACCCACCCACCACCGAGCCAGCGAGCATCGCCACGCCCTCGACGATTTCGCCTCTGGCGAACACGGCGTCGAGCCGTCCGTGAAATCCCGTGGCCTTCAACGCATCGACGAGCCATGCCTGCACGGCGCCGGAAAAGAACGTGAAGCCGAGCCCGAGCAGCGCCGACGCCGCGGCCCACAGCCAGAAACCCGCATGGATCCGCCACATCCACAGATACAGGATGGTCGCGAGCGTCAGCGTCAGCGTGCCGAGCAGATACGAAAACCGGCGGCCGCGGACGTCGGCGATCACGCCGGTGGGCACCTCGAAGACGACGAGGCCGGCGGTAAAGAAGGCGTTGGCCGCGAACGCCTGGCCGTTGCTGAGCCCGGCGTCGAGCAGGAACAGGGTGTTGATGCCCCAGATCAGAGATGCGGCAAGCGTGTGCAGGAGTAACAGGCCGAGATAGATGCGCTGAATGTGGCGCGAGCGATCGTTCATGATTCAGGCGCTCGACCGCGAGCGTGAAGAGGGCATCCACGAAGGATACAATTCCACCCCGAACCGTGCGACTTCCACTCGCCCTCCTTGTCACGGCGATTCTGGTCTGTTCGTGTCGCACTGCTGGTGAGCAGCGCCCGGCTCTGGTGCAGCCAGGCGCACCCGGAGAGGCGACACGCGCCATTGCCACTTCCGCAGCGGTCGAGGCGTCGCGGATTCGGCCAACCGCGACCGACGTCCGTTTCATGCAGGGCATGATCAGCCATCATGCCCAGGCGTTGGCGATGACGGCGCTGTTGCCGTCGCGAACTGCCCGCGAGGACATGCGGCTGCTGGCCCGGCGAATCGAGTTGTCACAGGCGGACGAGATCGCCGCGATGCGGCGCTGGCTCGAAGTCCACGGCGAGACGGCCCCCGATCCGCAAACCCACCACGAACACGACGGCGCGTTGATGCCGGGCATGCTCACGCCGGAGGAGATGGGCCGTCTGGAGGCCGCCACCGGAGCGCAGTTCGATCGGCTGTTCCTCGAGTCCATGATCAAGCATCATGACGGGGCGCTCTTCATGGTCAACGAGCTGTTCGCCACGGCGGGTGCAGGCGAGGAGCCCGACATCTTCGCCTTCGCGTCCGACGTCGACGCGGATCAGCGGAGCGAGATCGATCGCATGAGTGCCATGCTTCTGGAGATCCTCAAATGACGATGCGTGCATGCGCGTCTCTGCTCGCGCTCGGGTTGTGTGCCTCCGTCACGACCTACGCGCAAGCTCCCTCGTCTCCTCCCGCAACGGCGGATCCTCGCGTCGGATTGACGCCAGGCTTCCGCAACGCCGGCGAGGCGGCGCGCCACATGCAGCTGGTGGCGACGCTGCCCAAGCCGCAGGGCTTCTTCGATCCGGAGGCGCCGGCGGGCAAGCCGTTTCCGCCCGATCCCCCCGGCGCCCCGGACGGTCTGCCCGAGGCTGAAGCGGAGGCCAGGGCCGCCAATGCCGAGGGTCAGCCCGGGGCGCCAGGCGCTGCACCGCCGGCGCGGGGCGCGCAGATCAGCTTTGCCAACTCCGATCTCGCCTTCAGCGGCGAGCTGATGTTCGTCGGCAATTTCCAGGGGTTCACGATCTACGACATCGAGAACGGGACGAAGCCGCGGCTGCTCGCGTCGGTCGTATGTCCGGGCGGTCAGGGCGACGTCTCGGTCTACCGCAATCTGCTGATCGTGTCGGTCGAGCAGTCCCGCGGCCGGATCGACTGCGGCACCGGCGGGGTCAAAGAGACCGTCAGCGCCGAGCGGTTTCGCGGCGTTCGCATCTTCGACATCAGCGATATCCGCAAGCCGAAGCAAGTGGCCGCCGTGCAAACCTGCCGAGGCTCACACACGCACACGCTCGTTC
The DNA here is from genome assembly GCA_035649395.1 of Vicinamibacterales bacterium. GTDB lineage: Bacteria > Acidobacteriota > Vicinamibacteria > Vicinamibacterales > UBA2999 > Gp6-AA40. The sequence goes on along the minus strand of DASRJR010000499.1, from coordinate 1,899 downwards.
CGGATCCACGCGATCGGAACAACTTGTACGTGTACGTGTCGGGCACGGGCGTGGTGCGGTCCGCAGATGAGCTCGCCGGCTGCTCCGGCAAGGATCCGAAAGACGATCCCAACACATCGCTGTTCAGCATCGACGTGATTCAGGTGCCGGTCACCGCACCCGAGAAATCGCGCATCGTCAGTCAGCCGCGCATTTTTGCCGATGTCGCGACCGGCGCGCTCGCCGGCCTGTGGCAGGGCGGCAACCACGGGCCAGGTACGCAGGCGTCGCGCATCACCAGGCAGTGTCACGACATCACCGTGTTTTCCGAGATCGGCCTGGCGGCGGGTGCGTGCGGGGGCAACGGCATTCTGCTCGACATCGCCGATCCCGTTCACCCGATTCGTCTGGATGCCGTGACCGACAAGAACTTTGCCTACTGGCACTCGGCGACGTTCAGCAACGACGGCTCACGCGTGCTCTTCACGGACGAATGGGGTGGCGGCACTCGTCCCCGTTGCCGATCGACCGATCCCGTCAACTGGGGTGCCAACGCCATCTTCGACGTCGTCAATCGCAAGCTGCGATTCGCGGGCTACTACAAGGTGCCGGCGCCGCAGAGCGAGCAGGAGAACTGCGTCGCGCACAACGGCTCGCTCATCCCGGTGCCCGGACGCGACATCATGGTGCAGGGCTGGTATCAGGGCGGTGTTTCCGTCTTTGATTTCAGCGACCCGGCGCACCCGGTCGAGATCGCCTTTTTCGATCGTGGACCGCTCGACCCGAAGGACACCATCCTGGGCGGATATTGGTCGGCCTACTGGTACAACGGCCATATCTACGGCTCGGAGATCGCGCGCGGCATCGACGTCTTCGCGCTGACCCCGAGCGAGTTCCTGTCGAAGAACGAGATCGACGCGGCGCGGCTGGCGAGTTCCGCCGACCTCAACGTCCAGCAGCAGCGTCGCGCATCCTGGCCGCCCACCTCGGTCGTCTCGCTCGCCTACGTCGATCAGTTGACACGCAGCCGTGCGATTCCGGCCGCGCGTGCCGATGACGTCCGCGCCACACTCGGACGCGCCGACAAGATTTCGACGGCACGACAGCGCGGCGCGGCGGCCGTGCTCGGCCAACTCGAGACGCTGGCGTCGCAACTGGACGCCGATGCTAAAGCCGCGAGCGGCCTCGACGCGAGACGTCTGCAGGCGCTGGCCTCCTCGCTTCGGGCGCGCGCGGCGCGATTGCGCTGACTCAGTTGTGGGACGAGCGACTTGGGTCTCAGCAAATTCGTGTGGGGAAATCGCTCGCAGCGCGTACTGCCTTCGACCAGAAAGGGTCAGCTCTATTACGACTACGCCCTGTCGCACATCCACTGCTACTTCTGCCGCAGCTTCATGTGAGCGATCGTTGCTAACGCAGCGCCAAGATCGAGTGCGATCGCGTCATCTCCCGAACCGATAACCGGTCGGAGTCCAACCTTCAGTTGCCGCCGGCTGTCGGTCGTTCCTACAATCCGTTCCGACATGCGCTCAGCCGATACGCGTCGCATCGCCGTCGTCGGCGCTGGCATCGGCGGCCTGACCCTGGCGATCGCACTGCGCCGGCACGGGATCGAGGTCGACATTTACGAGCAGACCGCCGAACTGCGGGAAGTCGGCGCTGCCGTCGCGTTGTCGGCCAACGCGACTCGCTTCTTCGAGCAGTTCGGGCTGATGCCGCAACTCGCCTCGCGCTGGTTCGAAGTAGCAGCTCTGATCTACCGCGATGGTCGCAGCGGCCGCGTCATCGGCAATCATCACGTCGGTGCGGCATACCGTCAGCGTTTCGGGGCACCGTACGTCGGGATCCATCGCGCCGACCTGCAGGCGATCCTCTCGGGAGCCGTCGGCCTGGATCGCATTCGGCTGCGCAAGCGCCTCG